>JBBSDI010000409.1:0-2749 GCA_038249585.1 Lysobacterales bacterium
GCAGGCCGCTTCATCAACACCTCCACCGGCGCCCATCTCACCACGGGCGGCACGTGGACCAACGCCTCCAGTCGCGCGCTGAAGACCGCGTTCGAAGCGGTGGACATGGCCGAGGTGCTGGCGCGCGTGCTGACGCTGCCGCTGAGCCGTTGGCAGTATCGGGACTCGCCGGCCGAAGGCGTGCATCTGGGCCCGGTGGCCGAGGACTTCCATGCCGCCTTTGGACTTGGTGCCGATGGGCGGGCGATCAGCACGGTGGATGCCGACGGCATCGCGCTGGCCGCGATCCAGGGTCTCAATGCCAAGCTGGAAACCGAGAATTCCGCCTTGCGCGCAGACCTGGCAGCACTGCGCGAGGAAGTCCGCGCACTGGCTGCAATGCGCGCGCGCTGAGCCCGGCCGCGCTCAATCGATCGGCAGCGCGCGCGCATCCGCCGTGCGCGCCGCCGTTTCCGGCCCGCCCGCATCGCCTGCCGCACCCGGCAGCTTTGCCTGCTCGATCAGATACAGCGGCCGCTGCTTGCTCTCCTCGTACAGCCGGCCGAGGTATTCGCCGATCAAGCCCAGCGCGATCAGCTGCACGCCGCCGAGGAACAGCACCACCGCCATCAACGATGGATAGCCTGCGACCGCATCGCCCCACAGCAGGGTCTTGAGCACGATCCAGCAGCCGAAGCCGAACGCGGCGAGCGCGGTGACCAGGCCGACATAGGTCGCCAACTTCAGCGGTGCGGCGCTGAAGCTGGTGATGCCCTCCAGCGCGAAGTTCCACAGCTTCCAGTAGTTCCACTTGGTGCTGCCGGCTGCGCGCGGTGCGCGGTCGTAGGGCACGCCGAGCTGGCGGAAGCCGACCCAGCCGAACAGGCCTTTCATGAATCGATGGCGTTCGCGCAGGCTGCGCAGCGCGTCGAGTGCGCGTCGGCTCAGCAGGCGGAAGTCGCCGGTGTCGGCGGGCACCGGGGTACGGCTCAGACGA
This sequence comes from Lysobacterales bacterium, assembly GCA_038249585.1. Taxonomy (GTDB): domain Bacteria; phylum Pseudomonadota; class Gammaproteobacteria; order Xanthomonadales; family Ahniellaceae; genus UBA4656. The sequence goes on from JBBSDI010000409.1 coordinate 977, forward strand.
CCGATCGTGCGATAGAACCCGCTCGCCGTGGTGCGTTTGAGCCACGACTCGCCCGCGCGCGAGCGGCGCACGCCGTAGACCACGTCGTAGCCTTCGCGATAGTGCTTCCAGAAGGTGCCGATCAGTTCGGGCGGGTCCTGCAGGTCGGCATCGATCACCACCACGGCGTCGGCTTCGGCATGGTCGAGGCCGGCGGTGAGTGCCGCCTCCTTGCCGAAATTTCGCGACAGCAGGATCACGCCGACGCGCGAATCGGCATCGGCGAGGGCGAGCAGCGCCTGCGCGGTGCCGTCGCTGCTGCCGTCATCGACGTACAGGATGCGGGTCTGTGCATCGATGGTGGATAACGCTTGCAGCAAGCGCGCGTGCAGCAGCGCGAGCACTTCCGCTTCGTTCAAGCACGGCACCACGACCCAGAGTCGGGCCGGTGTGGCTTCGGAGTTGGTGGATTGCATGCTCTTGCGCCCTTGGTTCCTCGATCCCGCAACAATGGTGCAACGCAACATACTGAGCCGATTCAGTTTTTTGTTACGTAAGCGTTGCCAAATCGTTAGTTGCGTACCTATGATAGACCGGCGTCCCCGCGTTTCCGCACCCGATTTCAGTCGAATTCCCAGAAGGAATCTCCGCATGCAGGCCCGAGCAAAACTGGCTATTGCGCTTTCGTCCGTGTTGCTTGCCGCGTGCAGCAGCAGCAGCAACAGCCCCCGTGCCGTCGACGCGTCGCCAGCGCGCAACGACAACGGTTCCATCGTTACCGGCACTATCGGCGCGCGCTTCGATCCCACTGCCGGCGTGCTGCCGTTTCCGATCAACCTGCTGTTGTCGGGCACGCGCGATCTGACGCTCAATCCGCCAGTCGCCAACCCGAACAATTTCAACGATCCGGCGGTAGCGCTGTCCGCGCTGGACGGATTCTCGACCACCGCGCCGTGGTCGTTCTCGCTGTCGGCAGCGCCCAACGTGGCCACCCTCGTCGCCGGTCAGTCGATCCGAGTATTCGAAGTTACGCTCAGCGGCCCAGGCGGCGGCGTGACCGGAGTAGTGCGCGAACTGGCAAGCCCCGCAGAGTTCGTGGTCGCGCGATCGGCATCCGACACCACCGGCCGCACGGTCGGCATCGTGCCCACCGCGCCGCTCAAGCCGCTGACCTCGTATATGGCGGTAGTCACCGATGACGTGCGCGATGCCGCCGGCAACGACGCCACGCCCGACACCACGTACTTCCTGACCCAGCGCACCAGCCCGCTATCGACCGGCGCCGGGGCGGCCTGCGTGTCCAACGACCCGCTGCTGCCCAGGGCCAACGCCTGCGCGCTGGAGCCGCTGCGCCAGCTGACCAACGCGCAGGAAGTGGCCGCTGCCAGCCGCGGCATCCCGCGCGCCGACATCGTGCTGAGCTGGGTCGCCACCACGCAGTCGACGGCTACGGTGTTCCAGGCGATCCAGAGCATCACCCGCGCTTCGACCGCCACCCTCGCGCCGACCGGGCTGAACATCTCGGTCGCCGGCGCCGGTGTGCCGCCGATTGCCGATATCTTCATCGGCACTTTGGCCATCCCGTACTATCTGGCCGCTCCAAGTGCCGCCACGCCGCAGGCCCAGGCCGTGGTGCTGCAGACCTTCTGGCGCGCAGCCCCAGGTGCCTACGTGCCGCCGTTCAATGCCTTTGGCCTGGACCCGACATCGACCAACGTCACCTTCGCCAACCCGTTCCCGGTGCGACAGAGCACCCAGAACGTGCCGGTGCTGCTGACCGTGCCGAACGCTGCC
>JBBSDI010000410.1:0-2741 GCA_038249585.1 Lysobacterales bacterium
AAGAGGCTCAAGTTGCTCAGGCTCGAATAGCCGGTCCCAAAGTCGTCGAGCGACAGCCGGATCCCGAGCTGCTTGAGTTCGGCCAGCCTCTCGGCGGCATCGGCAGGCGAATCCATCACCACGCTTTCGGTGAGTTCGAGTGTAAGCGTCCGGTGACCACACCCCGCTTTAGGCGATGGCTCCGTGCTTCCGACCAAGCTGCCAAGTATGCGGCAACAGCGTCCCGATGTCGCGGTCCTTTGTGGTCGGCAGCCGCGTGAGCACGTCGGTCAGCCAGGCATGCGGCTCGTGGCCGTTGGCCTTGGCAGTGGCGAGCAGGCTCATGAGTACCGCGGCGCGCTCGCCGGCCCGTTCGCTACCGGCAAACAGCCAGTTCTTGCGTCCCAATGCGATCGGGCGGATGGCGTTCTCGATCGGGTTGTTGTCTATCGGATGGCGTCCGTCGTCGAGGTAGCGCGTCAGCGCTGTCCAACGTTTGAGCGTGTAGTCGATCGCGTTCAGCGTGCCGCTGGCGCCCAGCACGGTCGGGCGGATCGCGCGCAGCCAGCGCTCGAGATCGTCAACCTGCGGTTTGGCCGTTGCCTGGCGCAGCTCGTAGATCGCGTCGGACGGCAGCTGCGCCTCACGCGCCTCGGCCTCGATCGCATACAGCTGCTGGATGCGCCTGAGCGCCTCGGCGGCGAGCGCGCTCTTGCTCGCCACATGAAGATCATGGAACTTGCGCCGCGCATGCGCCCAGCAGCCCAGTTCGGTCACGCCGTCGGTGAACAGCTTCTTGTACCCGCCGTAGTCGTCGACCATCAGCGCGCCGCGCCACGGGCCGAGGAACTCGCGCACATGCGAGCCGCTGCGGTTCTCCCCGTAGTCGAACAGGATGATCGGTGGCCCGGTGTGTTCGGCGCTGCGGTAGGCAAACAGATACGCACGCTTGGTCTTGCCCTTGCCAGGATCGAGCTGTGCGACGGGTGTTTCATCCGCATGCACGATGGGCCGCGCCAGCAGGTCGGCCTTCATCGCCGCGGCCAGCGGCGCCAGCGCCACGCCGATGTGCCCGATCCACTCGGCCTGCACGGTGCGCGGGATGGCCAGGCCAGCACGCTCGAACATCGCCTCCTGCCGATACAGCGGCAGATGATCCACATACTTGCCGATCGCCACCTGGGCCAGCAGGCCGGGCGCTGCGATCCCGCGCTCGATGATCGCCGGGGCGACCGGTGCCGCGGTGACCGTCTCGCAAGTGCGGCAGGCGTACTGCGGATACACGTCGCGGCGCACGAAGAACTTCATCGGGATCAGGTCGAGCTTCTCCGACACCTGCTCGCTGATCGCATGCAGCGCGCCACCGCAGCATCCGCACAGGCTCGACGCGGGCTCATGGCGGACTTCCACCCGCTCGATCTCGGGCGGCAGCGCGCGACGCTTGGGCACACTGCGCGGCTTGGCGGGACCATCACGCTCGGCATCCACCTCAGCGCGCAGCACTTCGAGCTGCGCCTCCACCGCCGCGATGTCGGCAGCCATCGCCTCGTCGAACATCTGCTGCTGGGCCGGATCGAAGCGCTCGGACTTGGCCGCGAACCGCAGTCGATTCAAGCGCGCGACTTCCTGCGTGAGCAGATCGATCTTCGCGTCCTTGAACACGATCGTGCGATCGTGGGCCGCGATACGGGCGTCGCGATCAGCAATACGGGCGTCGCGCTCGGCGATCCACGTCTCGCGCTCGGCGATGCGGGCGTCGCGATCGGCAATGAGTTGCTGCTGCTGTTGGATTGCAGCGTCGCGTTCAGCGACGAGATCCAAGTTACCAAGCGCAATACGACGCAGCGTTTCGATATCGTTGGTCGTTGCGATCTGCGCTGCGTGCATGCAGCGAGATTACTGATTTACAGCGCGCGCGCAAGACCCTCCACGCGTCGAGAAAGACGTTCCCAGTTCGCGCCCGCCACCAACCAATCGAACTGCGCGCGCGTGAGCTCGATCCGTTCTGCACCCGCACTTGGCCAGTGGAATTTTCCTTCGTGCAAACGCCGCACGCACAGCCACACGCCCTGGCCATCCACGCACACCACCTTGAGCCGACTGCCCGCACGATTGCGGAACACGTACGCGCCGTCGTCAATCGCCGCGCCACCACGCAGCGCCTGCACCAACACCAGCAGCCGGTCGATACCGCAGCGCAGGTCGATCGGCATCAAGGCCAGCCAGCAACTCGTCGCCTTCAGCATGGCAAGCTCAATGCGCGAACCAGTGCGGCCAGCCAAGCCGCGTCCGTTTCCGGCGGCAGTCGCAGCGTCACACTGCCCGACGACAGCTCAATCACGGTTGCGCTCGGCACGGGCTCCGCAACCACCACCGGCACCAGGCCGGACACCGCCTCACGCTGCAAGCGGTAGCGCCATGCGTCCAGCGAGCCTACGCTCACACCATGCGCTGCGCACCACACCCGCCGCGACTGCCCGCTGAGCACGAATGCCGCTACCCGCTTCGACCACATCGCCCGTGTCTTCGCCCGAGATGCCATTGCGCGCTCCGTGCCATAGAGTGCGCGAGCGTGCAGGCATGCAGCAGGGCGGGGGAAGGTGTGGTGGGCGGACGCTTACCCAGCAACTGCGCGCCCGCGGCAAAGTCGCGAAAGTCGCCCTGGTCGCCTGCATGAGAAAACTACTCGGCATCCTCAACGCCCGGCGCCGCGACGAGCTGCGGGCGGAGGGGCTGTTGATGGGCTAGAACTGGGGGCGGTC
>JBBSDI010000411.1:0-2723 GCA_038249585.1 Lysobacterales bacterium
TCGCGCGAACTCGATGGCAGGGCAGTCGCCGAGATCGTGCCCGAGTACACGGGGCCCGCACGCTACGCCACACTCGATCCCGCAGCAGTGGCCGCGCAAGCGGTCGATGTGCTGCTGCTGGCCCTGCCCAACGGCATGGCGGCGGCCTATGTTGCAGCGCTCGATGCGGCGGGATCGACGGCGCTCATCGTCGACGTCTCGGCCGACTATCGCTTCGACGACGAGTGGTTCTACGGCCTGCCCGAACTGCAGCGCGCCAACTATCGCGGCCAGCGCAAGATCAGCAATCCCGGCTGCTACGCAACCGCGATGCAGCTCGCGATCGCGCCGATGACCGAGCTGCTCGCGCGGCCCGCACAGTGTTTCGGCGTATCCGGTTACAGCGGCGCGGGCACCACGCCCTCGGACGAGAACGATCCGGACAAGCTGCGCGACAACCTGATGCCGTATTCGCTGGTCGGGCACCTGCATGAGCGCGAGGTCACCCGCCATCTGGGCCACCCGGTGGAGTTCATGCCGCATGTGGCGCCGCATTTCCGCGGCATCACGATGACGGTCAACCTGCACCTGAAGATGAAGATGTGGCAGGGCGAGGTGCTCGAGCGCTACCACGCGCGCTACGACGGCGAGCGCCTGATCCGGATCGTCGACGCAGCGCCATGGGTCAGCAAGATCGCCGGCCGGCACGGGGTGGAGGTCGGTGGTTTTGCGCTGGCACCCGACAACCGCCGTCTGGTGGTGGTGGCCACACTCGACAACCTGCTCAAGGGGGCCGCGACCCAGGCCATGCAGAACATCAACATCGGGCTTGGTTTGCCGGAGTTCGCGGCGATTCCCGAGTTCTGAGCGGCGCGCTGCAAGCGTCCGCATCCGAGCAGCCGATCCATCACCGCACAGTCCATCGGAAGCCACCCATGTCCAGTCCGCTCTGGCAAAAATCCGACACGGTGATCGACCCGCGCATCATGCGCTTCCTCGCCGGTGAAGACGTGGTGCTCGACCGCGAGCTGCTGCCCTTCGATATCCGCGCATCGCACGCGCATGCCGCGGGGCTTGCGCGCATCGGCATCCTGACCGCCGACGAGAACGCCGCGATTGCGCGCGAACTCGATGCATTGGCGGCCGATTTCGCCAGTGGCGAGTTCGTGCTCGATGCGCGATACGAGGACGGCCACTCCGCGATCGAAGCGCGCCTGACCGAGCGACTGGGCGATACCGGCCGCCGCATCCACACCGGCCGCAGCCGCAACGACCAGGTGCTGGTGGCCAGTCGCTTGTACCTGTGCGCGCGATTGGGCGAACTGCGCGCGCTGTGCATATCGATCGCGCGGGTCGCGCTGGATCGCGCGGGCGCCGAGATCGCGCTGCCGATGCCCGGCTACACCCACCTGCAGCGCGCCGTGGTGTCGTCGGCGGGCATGTGGTGGGCCGGATTCGCCGAAAGCTTCATCGACAACGCGCAGATCGCGCGCGATGCGCAGGCGCTGGTCGATGCCAATCCACTGGGCACTGCGGCAGGCTACGGCGTGAATCTCGCGCTGGATCGCGACGGCGTCACCGCAGCGCTGGGCTTCGCACGCCTGCAGGTGGGCCCGGTCGCCGCCCAGCTGTCGCGCGGCAAGTACGAATGGCAGGCGCTTGCCGCGCTGTCGCAGGCGCTGGGCGATGTGCGCCGACTGGCCTGGGACCTGTCGCTGTTCACCACCCGCGAGTTCGGTCTGGTGGCGCTGCCCGCGCAATACACCACCGGCTCCTCGATCATGCCCAACAAGCGCAATCCCGACGTGATCGAGCTGCTGCGCGCGAGCCAGGCGGTCACCGTGGGCGCGATGGCCGAACTCACCGCGCTGCTGTCGCTGCCCTCGGGCTATCAGCGCGATCTGCAATTCACCAAGGGCCCGCTGATCCGCGCACTGCGTCACGGGCTCGACGCCCTCGCACTGCTGCCCGAGCTGCTGCTCGCGCTGCGCTGGAACCAGACTGCGCTGCGCGCCGCGATCGAACCCTCGATGTACGCCACCGATCTAGCAGTCGAGCAGGCGGTCTCCGGCGTGCCCTTCCGCGATGCGTATCGTGCGGCAGCGGATGCGACCGCGTCGCTCGATCAGCGCACGCCCGAGGCGAGCCTGGCCGCGCGCGTGTCGCCCGGAGCGGGCGCCGATCTGCGCCTCGACGTGCTCGCCGCGCGCCTGGCCGGCATCGCCGGCAGCTGAGTCCTCCGCGCCCGATGTTGCCGTTCGACGCTGTGGGAGCTGCCATGGCGGCAACGGCAACCCCTACTCCCTGTGGCAGCTGCCATGGCAGCGACAGGAATCGCGGCACTAGCCAAGGTTGCCGTCGCCGTCATGCCGGCTCCCACAGATCGCATGGCTGCCGATGGCAGCACTCCCACAAATTGCATGGCTGGCCATGGCAGCACTCCCACAAATTGCATGGCTGGCCCTGGCAACACTCCCACAAATTGCATGGCTGGCCATGGCAGCACTCCCACAGATGGCACGGCTGACCATGGCAGCACTTCCTCCCTGTGGGAGCTGCCATGGCAGCGACAGGAGTCGCGGCAGTCGCCAAGGTTGCCCTCGCCGTCATGCCGGCTCCCACAGATGGCATGGCTGCCGATGGCAACACTCCCACAGATGGCATGGCTGCCGATGGCAGCACTCCCACAAATTGCATGGCTGGCCCTGGCAACACTCCCACAAATTGCATGGCTGGCCATGGCA
>JBBSDI010000412.1:0-2702 GCA_038249585.1 Lysobacterales bacterium
ATGGCTGGACCCCGGGTGGCGCGGCCTGGCTGCTCGGGCCGCTGGGTGAACCGCTGGGCGCGCCAGCGACTCCGGGTCTGTTCAATCTGGGCGGCTACACCGAAAGCCGCGATATCGCACTGGCCGGCCTGTGGCGCGTTGCGCCCTGGGGCGACTTGACCGTCTCGGCGACGATGGCGGAATCCGCATGGCAGGTGACGCCCGGCAGCGCGCCGCTGGCGATCGATCAGGCCGCACTGCAGGTTGGCATGGTGCACGGCGCGTTCAGCGGCGGCATCACCGGCCGCGTGATGCGCGGCGGCAACGGCCTGTCGAGCGGCGTCGATCCGCTGTGGACCGGCCTGGACATCGGGATCGCCTGGCGCACGCCATGGCGGGGCGAGTTGGCGATCGGCGCGCAGAACCTCATCGGCCGCAGCCGCGATGCGCTGCCCGCCCCTGCCGCCCCGGCACTCGACGAGGCCACCGCGCGCACTCCCTACGTGCGCTACACGCAAGACCTGTAGCTGACTCTGCATCGGTTGCCGGCCACGACCCTGTCGTCGTCGAGTCGTGCACGTCCGCCTTCCGTCGTTTTCCCCGTCCCGCCTGAACCGCTGCCAAACGAGCGTTCCGGCGCGCCCCGTTGTGCCCGATTGTGTCCGCGGCAGTTGCGAAGCACGAACGCCATCGTTATGCTTTCGTTAACCTTCGTCTGCATCCGACCTGCGGCAGTTTCCGAGACATCGGAAAATCCGCTGGACGGTCTCGAAGCGATCCCTCCGCAATCTGCGGTAATAGCGGTACCGAATCCATCCTTCATCCTGGAGATACCTCATGACAAAAGTTCGAGAGCTTGATCGCGCAATCATGCGCGCCTTGGCGATCGCGCTGGCCAGCACGGCGCTTGCCGCGCCGGTGTATGCGCAGAGCAGCAACGAGGACGATGAGACCCGTCTCGAGACCATCACGGTGACCGGCTCGCGCATCAAGCGCACCGACATCGAAACCTCCCAGCCGGTATTCGTGCTGGAGCGCGAGGACCTCGCGCGCACCGGTCTGGCTTCGGTCGGCGACATCCTGCAGGATCTGACCACCAACGGCGCGGCCCTGAACACCACCTTCAACAACGGCGGCGACGGCACCACTGCGGTCGACCTGCGCGACCTCGGCACCAACCGCACCCTGGTGCTGGTCAACGGCCGCCGCTGGGTTCGTAATCTGGACGGCTTCGTCGACCTCAACACCATCCCGGTGTCGGTCATCGAGCGCATCGAGATCCTGAAGGACGGCGCCTCGGCGATTTACGGCTCCGACGCCATTGCGGGCGTGGTCAACATCACCACCCGCGAGAACTTCGACGGCGCCGAAGCGACTGCATACCTCGGCGAGAACCAGGAAGGCGACGGCCGCACCGAGTTGTACGACTTCACCATCGGCAGCTCGACCGACCGTGCGTCCGTGATACTGAACGCGTCGTACGCCAAGCAGGAACCGATCTTCGCCGGTGATCGCGCGATCTCGGCCGTGCCGCTGTTCGGCTTCCCAGGCACCAACGTCAACGTCGGCGCGTCCTCGACCACGCCGTTCGGTCGCTTCGGCCGTCCGGGCGTACCGGGCACCGTGGTGCTGATCCCGGGCCGTCCGGGCACCTCGCCGTCTGACTTCCGCCCGATCAACTTCGATACCGACGGCTTCAACTTCGCCCCGGACAACTATCTGCAGACCCCGCAGGAGCGCACCGCACTCTACGCGCAGGGCCGCTACAACATCACCGACAACATCCGCTTCAGCACCACCGTGCTGGTCAATGAGCGCAGGTCCTCGCAGCAGCTCGCAGCGATCCCGTTCGTGCTCGGCGCGGTCGGCGGCAATACCGTCACGGTATCGCCGAACAGCGTGTTCAACCCGTTCGGCGTCGAGGTGACCCGCGCCCAGTACCGCAATACGGTGCAGCCGCGCGTTTTCAGCCAGGACAGCGACACGTTCTACTTCTCCGGCGGCTTCGACGGCGCGTTCGATCTGTTCGACCGCTCGTTCTCTTGGGACACGAGCTACATCTACACCGACAACGAGCAGAACGACCTGACCTTCGGCCAGTTCGACCTGAACCGATTGCGCCAGGGCCTCGGCCCGTCGTTCCGCGACGCCGCAGGCGTGGCACGCTGCGGCACCGCTTCAGCGCCAATCGCCGGCTGCGTGCCGATCAACCTGTTCGGCGGCCCGACCGGCTTCAACCGCGAGATGGCCGACTTCGCCGGCGTGACCCTGCAGGACACGGCCTACACGAAGTTGTACAACTACACGGCCAACGTGACCGGCGACCTGTTCGAGCTGCCGGCCGGCCCACTGAGCTTCGCTGCGGGCTATGAGTACCGCCGCGAGTCTGGCTTCGACCAGCCGGATGCGATCACCGCCTCGGGCGCCACCACCGGCAATTCCCGCCAGGCGACCCGCGGTGGCTTCTCACTCGATGAGTACTATGCCGAGTTCAACATTCCGATACTCAAGGATGTGGCCTTCGCCGAGACGCTCGAGTTCGCAGTTGCGGCCCGCTATTCGGACTACTCGAACTTCGGCGATACCACCAACCCGAAGTTCGGTTTCCGCTGGAAGCCGTTCGCTGACCTGCTGGTCCGCGGCAACTACGCCGAGGGCTTCCGCGCACCGAGCATCTCCGAGCAGTTCCTGGGCCAGTCCGACAACTTCCCGCAGCTTCGGGA
>JBBSDI010000413.1:0-2684 GCA_038249585.1 Lysobacterales bacterium
AGGATGCGTACCCGCGCACCGGCGCGCACCGGCGCGAGGAAACGCACGCGATCGAGTCCGTAGTTGAGCGCCAGCTGCATGTCCGCCGGCCACGGCAGGTCGGCCGGTGGATAGGCCGCGAGCAGCGACAGCAGCAGGAACCCGTGCGCGATGCTGCCGCCGAACGGGGTCTCGCGCGCGGCGCGCTGCGGGTCTACGTGGATGAATTGATGGTCGTCGGTGCAGGCGGCGAACGCATCGATGCGCGATTGCGCGATGGTGATCCATGCGCTTGGCGCGAGGCTGGTGCCGATCAGCGTCGGCAGCATGGCCACGGTCATCGGCGTAGCCATCGACTCAGACTGGCACCTGCGCACCCTGCGTGCCCTGCGCGATCTGCAGCGCCAGGCGGCTCCACACCTCGGTCGACAGGATGATCAGCCCGGCGATCAGCGCGGCGATCGCGATCTGCCAGCGGCGGTTGTCCATCGGTGCGGCACGGGTTTCGATCGCAAGGTCGCGATCCCATGCGGTACTGCCCTGTTGCGCATACTGCACGCCCGCGATGATCGTAGCGAGCAGCGCCAGCGGCGGCAGACCGAGGCCGACGCCGCGCCATGCGACGGTGATCGCGCGCTGCCAGGCGCGACCGATCCCGATGCGCTCGCCCCGCGCATCGGTCACCTGCACGCCCAGCAGGTACTTGCCAGGGGTTGTACCGGTCAGTCCCAGCAGCACGGTGTCGAGCGGAATCATCACGAACACTGCCAGAAACAGCAGCCACGCCGGATTCGGTGTACCGAGCACACCGGCCTGTGCTTCGGCCGAGCCGTGCAAGACCAGACCCCAGGCGATCGCCGCTCCGAGCAGTCCGATCGACAGCATGTCGATGCTGCGCGCAAGCAGGCGCTGTACGGCAACCCCGAACTGTCCGGTGAATGCGGCCTGCTCGGCTGTTGCGGGCGCGCGCGCGGGCGCGCCTTGCACGACGCGCCCGGTCGGGGCTGCGCGCGCGGCAAGGGTCTCGCGCATCTGGCGCGCTTCGCGTTCCTCGTTGCTGTCGGCGCGCGCGGCAGGCGTCGGCTTGCGCGCTGGCGCTGCGGCGTCACGCGGTGGAGCGGGCATCGGCGGGCGCTTGGGCGTTTGCGCTTTCGCGGCTGCCGGCGGCGCGGCCTTGGTCGCGGGTTTCTTCGCGCGCGAGGCTGGCATGCCGGCCTGCACCGCGGTCATGGTGGCAACCACGCGCATCACCGGCTGCCACTCGGAATGGTCCACGTGCCAGGCCAGCGCGTCGCGCGCGAAGGCGCCGCGCGCCTGCGCTTGCGCGAGCTCGACCCGCGACAACGGGCCGATCGCCTCGCCATCGGGCCCGGCCACGTACCAGTCGTTCTGCAGTCCGCTCATGCCTCAGCCCGCACTCTTCATGCACCGATTGTGGCACGCGGCAGCTCGCGGCAGATGCGCGGCGCCCCATCGATGCGCGATCATTGGGGATTGCGGGGAAATCGACACCATGGCATTGCAGTACCTGATCCTGCCGGTCACGCCCTTCGAGCAGAACTGCAGCCTGGTGTGGTGCGATGCGAGCATGCGCGGCACGCTGGTGGATGCCGGCGGCGAACCGGCGCACCTGCTCGATGCTGCCCGCCAGCGCGGTGTCACGATCGAGAAACTGCTGGTCACGCATGGCCATCTGGATCATGTGGGTGCGGTGCGCGATCTGGCCGACCAGCTCAAGGTGCCGATCGAAGGTCCGCACGAGGACGATCGTTTCTGGATCGAGCAGCTGCCGCTGCAGGCGCGCATGTTCAACTTTGCCGCCTCGCGCAGTTTCGAGCCGGATCGCTGGCTGGTGCAGGGCGATCGCGTCGCGCTGGGGCAGCTGGTGTTCGACGTGCTGCACTGCCCCGGCCACACCCCGGGCCACGTGGTGTTCGTGCATGCACCCTCGCAGCTGGCCTTCGTCGGCGACGTGATCTTCCATGGCTCGATCGGGCGCACCGATTTTCCGCGCGGTAATCATGGCGATCTGATCCGCTCGATCCGCCAACGACTGTTCGCGCAGGGCGATGGGCTGCGCTTCGTACCCGGTCACGGCCCGATGTCGAGCGTGGGCGAGGAGCGGCGCAGCAATCCCTTCGTGTCGGATGCGGCGGCTTCGCGCGCGGGGTTTTGATCTTCCGCCGCGGCGGCAGTCACTTGGTGCGGCGGGTCTACGATGTCCCGGCAGTGGCGATCCCGCTGGCGCTTGACGGCTTGCACCAGACCCTGACGCATTCGCGCATCGTCGCATCGTGAATCGCGAGCACCTTGCCGATCGGGTCCTGGTAGCCACCGGCAAGATTCCACGCCACCGGCAGCTGCAGACGCGCTGCGTGCTCGAATACCAGCCGATCGCGCTGCGCGAGTTGGCGCGAGGTCAACCAGCCGCCGAGCGGATCGTCGACATGCGGATCCGCGCCGGCCTGGTAGAGCAGCACCGCGCAGCCGGCGAAACGCTCCAGCAGTGCGGGAATCGCGGCAAGGAAGTCTGCGGCCTGATCTTCGCTGTGATAGTGCGCTCCGGCGGTGTAATGCACGATCCAGTCCAGCCGCAGATGCTTGATGATCTGCGCGGTGCCATCGCCGTAATGCGTATCGAAGTCGAGGATTCCGACCCGCGCCTGCGGCAGCTTGCGACGCACCTCGGCGGCGGCCACCAGCAG
>JBBSDI010000414.1:0-2666 GCA_038249585.1 Lysobacterales bacterium
ACTTCGTGCGCAACAACAACACGCCCCTGTGCACCCTGCAGGAAGACGGCTCCTTCATCGGCAACAACTTGTGGGAGCTGCGGCTCAATGGCGCCGACTGGCGCGATCCGAGCCGAATGGGCGCGATCCTTTTCAGTCGCGAGACGCCGCCGTCGATCTCCGGCCGCATCGAGTATCGCAACGCTTTCGGCGCGGTCAGCAACTACCCGGTGACCTTCAAGTGGAAGGCGCCGCCAAATGACATTTTGACCCTCGCCGACGAGCCGAATCCGCAGCCGGTAACGGTCAGCGATATCAAGGTCGGCGTGGTGCAGTACCTTGCCTTTAGAGCCCTTGGCAGCGATTCGCGCGAGCGCACCCTGATCAGCCCGATTGGCGGAAACAACCTGGAGGGCCCGCGGACCAAGCGCAATGAGACGGCGACCAGCCAGCTGGTCAACATCATTACCGACGGCAACGGGAACGTCGCCGGCGGCACGCGCGTTGTGTCCGGCGATGTCGCAAAGCAGTACAACGAAGGTCCGCGCAACCGCAGCCTGGTTCTCGATGCCGGCGGTGAGATTCGCAACTTTGGTCCCCGCGAGTACACCACGCTGCTGGACCTCGAAGTGCCGTTGCTGCAGGTGACCTGGGGCATACCGGGGCTTGCCGGAGTGGACGCCTACGCCGCGCTGCAGCTGGTTGCGGAATACTGGTTCGGCGGCCGTGTCGGCGTGAACGCAGATGGCGCTGCCTTCTTCGAGGCCCTGACCGATGCGGTTTTCTCGGTCGCTCTGTTCGTCGGAATCGATATCGACGTGCTGTTCGGACTGCTGTTCGACGCGGGTATCGACGTTACCGGTGGCTTTGGCTCGTCGATTCAGACCGGCTTTCGGACCGGTACGGGCATTCTGCCGCCGCAGAACTGCATGAACCTTTTCATGAATCTGGGCGTGCACTTTGACCCGTGCCCGATCTGCCCCACACCGGCGATCAGCGAGAGCTACAACGTCGTCAACAGCAACGCGGCCTGCCCGACTCGGCTCGATGCCGCCGCCGGAGCGCCACTGGTGCAGGAGCCGCAGCCGCAGGGCGGAATCGGTATCGTCGAGCAGCGTGGACTGCGTCGCCATGCAGCGCTGCGCTTTGACGAGCGCGGCAATGGCGGCATGCTGGCACTCGACGACAACCGCAACCTGACCTATACCTCGCTCGCCGTCGGCGACGACAGGCCTGCCGTACAGTTGAGCACCGCGCCCGGCCAGCGCCAGCCTTCGATCGTGTACTACGCGGAGAACCGGGCGATCTCGGTGTGGGTGGAGAACGCGCTCACGACGACCGAGCTGCGCGCATTGAACACCAATGGCTACAACAGCCCTGGTTTTGGGGTCGTGGTGCGCAACCAGCGGCTGGCCTGGTCGAAGTACAACGGCTCGACCTGGACGCCGAAGCAGTTCCTGACCTTGCCGGGCAGTGGTGAAGGCTTTCCGGTGATCGAGGCGTGCAAGAGCGGAGCCAGCGGCTGCCCTGTGGGGGGCTCCGTTTTTCTCGCCTTCCAGCGCAACACCAACGGTGACTATGCGCTGCCGCGCAATCGCATTTTCCACGCTGCGTGGACGCCGAGCGCAGGATGGACGGCAGTCACCCAGACACCCGCTGGCACCAGCGCCACCCAGGACATCACGCCCAGCGTGGTGTTTGTCGATGGGCGTCCACTGCTAACGTGGATTCGCATCAGCAGCGCGAATCAACTGAGCCTGCAGCGCCGGCTGATGTGGCAGTTTCCGGGCTTGGGCCCGGTCAATGGCGAGGACCTGCCAAACGGGGCCAACAGCGTGTCGCTGCTCGCGCAGCAGGTCGAGGCCGGGCGCAACATGTTCGGCGCGTTCATGGCACCAGAGACCAACACCAGCATCATCGGCAGCGGCCAAGCCATGTACCTGCTGCGCGGGCTATGCACGATCGCCTCGCAGACCTGCGATTTCGCGTTCAACAAGGCCCGCGTGGCCGACGAACCCGATTCGGCCGTTTACGGCGACCGTCCGGCAGTAAGTCGCACCAACAGTGGCCGCAGCATCATCATGCGCGTCTACAGCTTCACGCCGAAGGACCCGGTGGCGGCCAAGGCTGCGAACGAGCGTAAACAGGCGGCGTTCGAGGAATGGCGCAACGCCAAGGATCCGCTGCACAAACAAGCAGCGCTGCGCGGCTTCGAGCTTAGCCTGGGCTTCGGCGCCTCGGCAGACCTGTATCGGTTGACCGCGAACTTCGTCACCGGCGAGGTGGTACCGACAGCGTTGACGGCCGATGGTGGCAACTACCTCGGCGCGACCTCGTCGTACGACACCTTCCGAGATCGCTTCGTGTTCGTAGGTAGCCCGGTCTTCGCGCCGCAGACTGCCGCCGGCTTGCGTGCGCAGGCCAACACGGGCGCGCTGTCGCGCTCGGTGCCCGCGCGCACCTTGGGCGTGGTCAACGGCCTGGAGATCCGCGAGACCGACGACGTGCCAGACCTGCGCGTGGATGAGGTGCGCATCACCAGCGGTACCTTCGGGCCATCGGCGCGGTTGAACGTTACCGTCTCGGTCACCAATGCAGGCAGCGCATTTGTCGCCGCGACCGACGGCCCGGTGCAGGTGCACCTGCGTCTGGGCGCGCCGACCGGCCGTGGTTTGCCGTTGGCGAGC
>JBBSDI010000415.1:0-2664 GCA_038249585.1 Lysobacterales bacterium
CAAGGCCGCGAACACCATGCGCAGCGACGCCCCGAATGGGCCCGCCACAAGCCCGGATGTTCGATGCTTTCGTGCAGTTCCTGAGCACCTGCGCGGACGCCGCTACGGTTCAAGGTGCGACGCTGCGCACGCAATCCCGACCGGCGGCCTTGGCCAGATACAGCGCGCGATCGGCACGTTCCAGCCAGCCATCGAGCCCGGCGTCGCCTGGCGCGACCTCGGCGACACCGATACTCGCAGTACAGTGCAGCAACGGTGCGCGTTCGAAAACCTGGGCCGCGATCGCCGCGCGGATCCTGGCAGCGACCGCCACCCCGGCGTCTTCGCGGGCTTCCGGCAACACGACCGCGAACTCATCACCGCCGAAACGCGCTGCAGTGTCGATCTCGCGCAAGCAGCCACTGATCGCCAGCGCCACCCGGCGCAGCACCTCGTCGCCGAACGCGTGCCCGTAGCGATCATTGATCGCCTTGAAGCCATCGAGGTCGATCATCAACATCGCCGCCGCTCGTCCGCTGCGCTCACAGCGGTGATACTCGGTGTCGGCGGTCTGCTCCCAATGTCGGCGGTTGGCCAGCGCGGTCAGCGGGTCGGTACGATTGAGCGCTTGCAGGGTGCGATTTTGCTCGCGCACCCGCTGCCCGAGTGCGTGCACCGCGAACGCGATCGCCAGCGGATAGGCCACCACCAGCGGCAAGCTTGCGAGCACCGCCGAGGTCGGCGAATCCGGCTGGAACGGCATGCCGGTCGCCAACCAGACGATGCCGAAGGCAAGCAACTGCAGCGCAAAGCAGCGCAACAGCAGGCGCCATCCCCCGACCGCGGCTTTGTCCATCGCCAGCATCGCCACCAGCACCGCGCTGGGTGCGACCGCAACCTGCATCGCAGCAACCCAGACCCCACCCATCACCGAATCCAACGCAAGGTTGGCGAACTCCGCACGGCGCGGGTCGCGGCTGCTGCGCGCGATCAACATGGCAGCGTGCGGCCACGCCAAAGCATGCACAAGCAGTATTGCCCACAACCACGACGGTGCGGCCAGCGCCTGCAGCGTGCCACCCACGCAAAGCAGGCCCAAACCAAGACCCAGCACACGCAGCGGATAGATCTGGCGTGCAAACCCCAGGCGATCAGCCTCGCCCCTGGCGGGTCGCGGCAACCCGGGGGCATCGTCGGCAACAGCCGGCGCTGTGACGCTGGGAGTCACTTCCTGCCGTGCAGGTGGCGCTGGCGCGGCCTCGTTTGGCGGCGGATTGCCGCGATTGAGCGGAATCACGGTGGCACCGGGGCCATGCTCGATGGGTTTGTGCGATGACATGCCCTGCAACAGCAACCGTCATGCCAAGTGCCACCGCACTCGCCGCGTTGTGGCATGCGAAGATGTGCACATGAGTGTCGGCGCATCCACAGTGCATTGCGAGAACTGCCTCGCCAGCTGCTGCAAGCTGCTGGTCCGGCTGCTGCCCGGCGACCGCGTACCGGGCCATCTGCTGGCCGAGGACGACCACGGATTGCAGGTCATGGCGCAACTGAACGACGGCTGGTGCATTGCCCTCGACCGCGGGAGTCTGAAGTGCACGATCTACCGCGATCGGCCACAAGTGTGCCGGGACTTCGCCATGGGCAGCCGCGAGTGCCTCATCGAGCGCGCCGCCGACGGACTGACCTCACCCGGCGCGACCGGACCGCAATGAGCTGGTTCGTGTATCTGATCGAATGCGTGGATGGCAGCATCTACACCGGAATCGCGGTCGATGTCGCCGCGCGCTATGCCGCGCACGAGCGCGGCAGTGGCGCGCGCTACACGCGCTCGCATCCACCACGCCGGCTGCTGGCCAGCTTCGCGCATCTGGACCGGTCTTCGGCATCAAAGGCCGAGCATGCGATCAAGCGGCTTTCGCCTTCTGCCAAGCGGGCGCTTTGCGAGTCGCAGGGCGCGGTTGCCGAAGCGCACTGAGTCGGTTGTTTTCCCACAGCGCGGCACAACGGATCGGAATCTGCATGCCCAAGCCCATTCGCGAAAGAAGCGCCGTCCTCGCGGGCTCGACCGGCCTGGTCGGCAGCGAACTACTGGCGCTGCTGGCGGACGCGCCCGACTACGATCGGGTATTCGCGCTCACTCGGCGCCCACTGCCGACCAAAGCGCCGCGCATCGTATCGGTCGCCGCGAACTTCGACGCACTGGCTGAGGTGCTGCAACAAGTCGGCCCCGGCGCAGACGTTTTCTGCTGCCTTGGCACCACCATCCGGCAGGCCGGCTCCGAAGCTGCGTTCCGCGTGGTCGACCACGACTATGTACTAGCGCTGGCGCGCTGGGCTCGCGCCCACGCGGCACGGCGCTTCATCCTGATCAGCGCATTGGGCGCGGACGCCCACAGCCGGGTGTTCTATAACCGCGTCAAGGGTGAGGCCGAGCGCGCCGTGCGCGCCGAAGGGCCGGCATCGGTAGTGATCCTGCAACCGAGCCTGCTGGATGGCACGCGGGCGCAATCCCGCCCCGGTGAGCAGTTGGCCTTGCGCATTACGCGGCCATTACGCGGCCTGATCCCGCGTGCGTGGCGACCGGTCGCGGCACACGACGTGGCGGCGTCGATGCTGTTGGCGGCGCGGGCCGATGCGCCGCAGGCGGTGATTGCTTCGAGGGCGATGCATGGTGCGTTTGCA
>JBBSDI010000416.1:0-2662 GCA_038249585.1 Lysobacterales bacterium
GATCGCAGTTGCCCGCCTCAGCCGGCTGCCTGGGCACCTCGGGTAACCGTTCGCTGCGCAGAATCTCGCGATGCACACGGACGATCAGCACTTCCTCGTAGTACGAGCGATTGAAGATGCCGATGCGCCCGCGCTCGGGCAAGTCGCGCGTGGTGCGCCACAAAAAGTCGTGCTGCAGTTCCGCCTCGCTCGGGTGTTTGAAGCTGAATACCTGGCAGCCCTGCGGATTGACGCCCGACATCACGTGTTTGATGGCGCCGTCTTTGCCGGCAGCGTCCATCGCCTGGAAGATCAGCAACACCGCGTGGCGGTTCGACGCGTACAGCAATTGCTGCAGATCGCTCAGATGCGCAACGTGCTTCTGCAGTCGCTTCGCATAGTGCTTTTTCGATTTGCACAGCGCGTCGATTGTCGTCGGCCTGCGGGCCAGCTCGACCGTTTCACCTGGCCGCACGCGAAAGTCGTCAGGGTCGATTTTCATGGCAGACCGCTGCGGGCCGTCGGCACATCGGATCAGGTTTCGGTTTGGAGCACGGGGCTGCCTGCGCGTTAGCCGCCCCGGCCATAGTGCCGACCCAGCGCAACTTCCTGCTCGTGACTCCAATCCGCAGCCGGATCGTAGGGCGGTGCGTTCTTGAGCGACTCCCGGCTGAGCTCGACGGTGACGGTCTGATCCGACCACTCCACGCCCTTGATCCAGGGCGGCGCGATGAGCACCTTGTGACCACCCCACCAGTTGCTGGTGTCGATGACAAGGTAGCGAATGGCCCATGTCTGATCATCGACGAGGAAACCCGAGACATGGCCGATATCGCCATCGGTGGCGTGGATGTTGTAGCCGGTCACGGCGTTGCAACTGCGCAGGTTCGGATTGTCGTTGCGGTGGCGGGCACGTTCGTCGCGCAGGTAGGTTTCGAGTTCCTGCTCGCGCTCGACCTGATCGATGCCGTAGCCGGGAAAGCCCGGGACCATGGCGTACGGGTACAGCCCTGCGCCCCACAGGCCACCACTGCCCCAGTACGTGGGATAGCCGTAGTAGCTGAGGTATTGCGCTTCATTCTGCCGCGATACCGGCTTGTCCGAGTCGAAGTCCGGGCTGTCCCTGACCTGTTCTTTGGTGATGGAAACACCCAGCGTGCGCGCCTCCCAGTCCGAATGGTGGACGGCAATGGGCGTGATCAACACCTTGCGGCTGCTCAACCATGTTCCGGTGTCCACCACGAGGTAGCGAACCACCCAGATGTCGTCTTCGAAGTAGAAGTCCTTGACGTGCCCGATCGCGCCATCGGTGGCGCTGATCGTGTAGTCCGCGAGGTCTTTGAGGTTGCGCAACATAGCGGCTGTTCCTTCTGGATTGCCGACGGATTCGCATCGACAGCATGCGTAGGCGCACGGCGTTGGTGAGGGGCCTGTTGGTGGGCGGAAGTCACATCGTCGGCGTCATTGGCGTGGTCAGTAGCGCCACGCTGCAGTCCAGCGAAGCGTTAGACCGACGCACCATCTTTCGCCTTCGGAAAATCAGCCGCACGTGCAACCGCCTCACCTGCAGCGAAGTCCTGCCGCAAATGATCGAGCTTGGCCATCGCGCCATCGAAAGCATCGTTGCCGAGCAACAAATGGTGCGGGGGCTGGCCTTCCGCCACTGCAGCGATGATCGCCCTGGCTGCGCGGACCGGGTCGCCCGGTTGCTGGCCGGAATTTGCACGCACCGCAGCTCGGGCTTTTCCGGCCGTGGCTTTGTAGTCGTCGATCTGTCGCTCGCTCTCGTTCGCCGAGCGCCCTGCCCAGTCGGTGCGAAAGCCGCTGGGTTCAACCACCATGACGCGGATGCCCAACGGCTCGACCTCTTGCCGCAGCGCTGCAGACAGACCTTCGACGGCGAACTTGGTGGCGTTGTAGTAGCCCAGCGCCGGCATTCCGCGCAGCCCTGCCAGCGAGGAAAGATTGACGATGCAGCCTGATCGCTGTTTTCGCATGCCGGGCAGCACCGCCCAGATCATGCGGCCGGTGCCGAACACGTTGACGTCGAACATCTTGCGCACCTCGGCCTCTTCGCTTTCTTCGACTGCGGCGAAATAGCCGATGCCAGCGTTGTTGACGAGTACATCGATGCGCCCGAAGCGGGCAACGGTCGCCCGTATCGCTGCATCGACGTGATCGGGCCTGGTAACGTCGAGCTCGAGCACCAGCACCTTGTCGCTTGCGCCGTGCGCCTTGAGGCTCGACGGGTCGCGCGCGGTAACGACGGTGCGGAAGCCGTGCGCGATGGCCTGCTTGGCCAGCTCCAGGCCAAAGCCCGTGGAGCAACCGGTGATGAACCAGACTGGCGCTTCCGTGGCGACGGCTTTGCTGCTGTGGGTATTCATCCGAGAGCCTCCAGGCTCACACCGGCGCCGCGAGGCGCCCACTGCGAACCAGCTTCTTGTTGACGAACTCCTGGATGCCCAGGTTGCCCAACTCGCGCCCGTAACCGGAGTTCTTGATACCGCCGAACGGCAGCTCTGCATCCGACCAGTCGAGGTTGTTGACGAACATCATCCCGGTGTCGACCTGGCTCGCGATGCGCTTGCCACGGACCTCGTCGTTCGTCCATACCGAGCCGCCGAGGCCAAAGTCGGAATCGTTGGCCAGTGCGATCGCAGCGGCCTCGTCCTCGACGCGA
>JBBSDI010000417.1:0-2661 GCA_038249585.1 Lysobacterales bacterium
AACAGCAACGGCTGATCCGCACCGGCAGCCGCGCGATCAGGGATAGGCGGGCGATTCCGACAGGTCGCCCACCGCGTCGTCGATGATCGCGATCACGCGGTCGACCGCGCCGCGCTCGCTCTGCACCACTTCCAGCCCCGATCGCCCCATGCGCTCGCGCGCAGCGGCATCGCCGAACAGGCGCACCACCGTGTCGCCGAGGGCCGACGGGTTGGCAACCCGCAGTGCTGCGCCCGAGGCGAGCATGCTCTCGGTGATCTCTTCGAAGTTGAATGTGTGTGGTCCGACCAGCACCGGGCGCGACAATGCTGCGGGCTCCAGCACGTTGTGGCCGCCGATCGGATCGAAGCTGCCGGCCACGAAGGCCACGTCGCAGCCGGCGTAGAAGGTCAGCAACTCGCCCAGGGTGTCGATCACGAAGCACTGCGTGTCGAGCAGTGCGACCGTATCTTCGCTGCGCACCATGGTGCGGAAACCGTACTGGCGGCACAGCTGCACGACCGGACGAAAGCGCTCGGGGTGGCGCGGCGCGAGCAGCAGTAGCGCATCCGGATAGCGCTTGAGCACGCGCATGTGCGCCTCGACGATGGCGGTCTCCTCGCCCTCGTGGGTGCTCGCCGCGATCCACACCGGGCGATTGCGGCCCCAGTAGTCGCGCAACATCGCGGCCGCCTGGTCGAGACCCTTCGGCACCGGCATGTCGAACTTCACGTTGCCGGCGATCGACAGCCGCGCGGGGTCCGCGCCCAGCTGCAGCAGCCGATCCGCATCCTGCCGCGATTGCGCGGCAACCGCGCGCGCACTGCGGATCGCCGCACGCGCCAGCGGTCGCACCGGTCCGTAGCCGTTGAGCGAGCGCTCCGACAGCCGCGCATTGGCCACGATCACCGGGATGCCGCGTTCGGCGCAGGTCAGGAACAGATTCGGCCAGATTTCGGTTTCCATCACCACCGCCATGACCGGATCGACGCGATTGAGGAAGCGCTTGACCGCGGCGGTGAGGTCGTAGGGCAGGTAGACATGGAACACGCGGTCGCCGAGCAGCTTGCGCACGCGCGCCGAGCCCGTCGGCGTGACCGTGGTGATCACGAACGAGCGCCCCTCGTAGCGGCGCATCAGGGCCGCGATCAACGGCACCGCAGCGTTGACTTCGCCGACCGATACCGCATGCACCCAAATCGAGTTGCGGAAGCCCGGCGAGGGAAAGAAGCCGAAACGCTCGCGCCAGCGTCCGAAATACTCCGGATAGCGCATGCCGCGCAGCGCCAGGCGATACAGGATCACCGGCGTGAGCAGGTACATGGTCAGCGTATAGAGCGCGCGGCCGAGGAACATCGGGCGATTGTAGGGCCTACAATCGCGCCTGCATGCGCCCCGCCGGACTCGAACCCCCACCGCGTCACCCGCGCACCTGGCCGTCATGGGCGGGAATCGGCGTGCTGTGGCTGATCGCACAGTTGCCCGCTGCATCGGCCGATGCGCTGGGACGGATGATCGGCGCACTCGCCTTTCGCCTTGCACGAGGTCGGCGGCAGATCGCCGAGACCAACATGCGCCTGTGTTTTCCCGAGCTCGATCAGACCGAGCGAGCGCGGCGCGTGCGCGCGAGCTTCCGCTCGATCGGGGTCGGGATGTTCGAGTTCCTGCGCGCGTGGTGGGGGCCGCTGCGCGAGCTGCCGCAGCGCAGCCGTTTCGAAGGCGTCGAGCACATCGTGCGTGCGCGCGCTGCCGGCCGCGGGGTGATCCTGCTGTCCGGACATTTTCTCACCCTCGAGATGTGTGGACGCCTGCTGTGCGCGCACGTGCCGGTGTCCGGCATGTACCGCAAGCACGGCAATCCCGCCTTCGAATGGGCGGTCAAGCGCGGTCGGTTGCGCTATGCGCACGCGATGTTCGCCCGCGGGGAACTGCGCGCGTGCGTCAAGCACCTCAAGGCCGGCGGCATCGTCTGGTACGCGCCCGACCAGGACATGCGCGGCAAGGACGTGGTGTTCGCGCCATTCTTCGGCGTGCCGGCAGCGACCATCACCGCGACCCATCAACTGGCTCGACTATCGGGCGCGGTGGTCATCGGATTCTTCCATCGGCGACGCGCCAATGGCGGCGGCTACGACATTCGCATCACCGAACCGCTGGCCGATTTTCCTTCGGCGGATGCGCAGCAGGATGCTGCGCGGATCAATGCGCTGATCGAGGCGATGGTGCGCGAGGCGCCGGATGAGTATCTGTGGATCCATCGGCGCTTCAAGCGCCGACCGGATGGCGAGGGATCGCCCTATTCAGGCGAGTAAGCGTTCCGCAGTCGCCGGCATGCCGGCTCCCACAGATTGCATGGTTGGCGATGGCCGCAATTGTGGGAGCTGCCATGGCAGCGACGGGAGTCGCGGTTGCAGCGGAGGGTGCCGTCGCCGGCATGCCGGCTCCCACAGATTGCGCACCTGGCGATGGCAGCAATTGTGGGAGCTGTCATGGCAGCGATTGTGGGAGCTGCCATGGCAGCGACGGGAGTCGCGGCAGTAGCGCAGGGTGCCGTCGCCGGCATGCCGGCTCCCACAGATTGCGCGGCTGCCGATGGCCGCAATTGTGGGAGCTGTCATGGCAGCGATTGTGGGAGCTGCCATGGCAGCGACGGGAGTCGCGGTTGCAGCGCAGGGTGCCGTC
>JBBSDI010000418.1:0-2658 GCA_038249585.1 Lysobacterales bacterium
CGCGAGGCAGCCGAGGCTGTGGACGCAACGCCGAGGCACAGGCTGAACAGGGCGATTCGACGCAACATGATGGATGGCTCCGTGGTGGTGTCGGACCAGTGTGATGCATGCGTTGCCGCAACGGTTTAACCGCGCGATGCCCATGGATGCGGCGTGACTTTCGGCAGGGGACGGGCAATTTTCCCGACCGGCGCGTGCTGCCGGTGCGCAGTATCGTGCGACAGCGCATGCCGCCCGGCAGCTGCGGGGCCATGATCGAGCCGATTCCTGAACCGGTCGCAGGCGATCGACGGCGCGATGGAGCTGCATGCAACAGTTTCGCTGGCGTTACCGTTGGGTTACCGTTGCCCGTCGGGCGACATCCAATCGGTTTTCCTGTGGGGAGTAGACATTCATGAAACGCATTCTCTGGCTGGTGCTGGCGTCGCTTGCGACGCTCGAGTCGGCAGCCGCCGCGCCCGCCGTGGCGGTGATCAAGTTTCCCGCGCTGGACATGCAGAAGGTCGCGGCCGAAGACCTCGCGATCGCCGGCAAGGAGCGGCCCCAGCGCTTCGCCATCGCGCGCGATTTCGAGGCGATACCTGGGCGTCAGGGCGATTGGGCCGACTTCGCCGACGGCACCAGCGAATGGCGTTTGAAGGTGATCACGCCTGACGCTGTGCACCTGAACTTCGGCTTCACCCGCTTCCATTTGCCGCCCTCGGCCAGCCTGCGGATCGACTCCGCCGACGGCAAGGGCGAACTCGGCCCATTCGACACCTCGTACAATGCGCCGACCGGGCAGTTGTGGACCCAGATCCTGCCCGGCAGCAGCGCAGAGCTGGTGCTTCGCGTGGCAACACGTGAGAAGCTCATGGTCGACCTTGCACTGACCCGGGTCGGTCACGGCTACACCGGCTTCGGCTTCAACGCCAAACATTGCAAATCGGGCGCCTGCAACACCGACGTCGCCTGCCTCGGCGACAGCGATCCGTGGAACGAGAACCGCCGCGCGGTGGCGGCGATCACGGTCGGCGGCAGCGACACGTGCTCGGGCTCGCTGGTCAACAACACCGGCAACAACCGCCGCCTGCTGTTTGCCACCGCGGCCCACTGCGGAATCAACGCGGGCAACGTCGCCACGATGCTGGCGTACTTCAACTACGAATCGCCGACCTGCCGCACGCCGGCAGCCTCGGGTTCCTCCCCGGTATTGCCAAAGCCCAACACCACGCTGGCGGGCCTGGCATGGCTGGCGTCGACCAACAATCCGTTTGCAGGCTCCACGCCAGCTGGCACGCGCTCCGACTGGACGGTCGTCGAGTTGGCCACGCGTCCGGAACAATCCAGCTACAACCTGTTCTGGGCCGGATGGGACCGCCGACCGCCGCCGACCACCTGCACGGCACCAGGTTCACCTTCGGGTACCGCTGGGCTGTGCGCATCGATTCACCATCCCGGCGTTGACGAGAAGCGCATCACTTTCGTGCAAGTACCGATGACGCTGGACAACATCTCCGGAGCCAATGGCGTGCATTGGCAGGCAAACTGGGATCCGACCCCGCCGATCCTGCCGAATCTGCCGGCACCGCAGCCGACCTCGGTGCCGCCTGCGGTGACCGAGCCGGGCTCGTCCGGATCGGCGCTGTACAACGCCGATCGTCGTCTGGTGGGCGTGCTCTCGGGCGGTCCGTCCGCCTGCGGCGCCACCGGCGCCAGCCTGCGCGACCAGTACGGTGGCTTGTTCCACGCTTGGGAAGGCGTGGGCACGGCGACCTCGCGCATGCGTGACCACCTCGACCCGGGCAACAGTGGCGTCGAGTTCATCGACGGCATCGGCCAGTGCAACCCGCCGGCGGCGCCGCAGGGCGCCACCGCGACTGCCAACGGCAACAACCGCATCGATGTCGGCTGGACCGCAGTGGCCGGCGCCGAGCGCTATCGCGTGTTCCGCGGCACTGGCGCATGTCCGGGCAGCGGCTTGACCCAGATCGCCGAAGTCACCGGCACGACCTATCTGGACACCACGGTCAGCGGCGGCACCATCTACAGCTACCGCATCGCCGCATTCGACGACGGCGAGGCGTGCCTGTCGACGCAGGGCACCTGCGCCAGCGCCACCGCCGCCGGCGTTTGCAGCCTGGCGCCGAGCTTCGCCGGGGCAGCCTCTGCCGGCAACCAGAACGGCGCGGTCTGCGGCATCAACGTCGCCTGGGCCGCCGCCGGCGGCAACTGCGGTGCCGCCAGCAACCTGCGCTACAACGTCTATCGGGCCACCAGCACCGGTTTCACTCCAGGCGCGGGCAACCGCATCGGCACCTGCCTGACCGCAAGCTCGCTATCCGACACCGGGCTGATCTTCGGACAGCGCTATCACTCCGTGGTGCGTGCGGAAGACCTTGGCGCGACCGGAAGCGGCGGCGCCTGCAGCGGCGTGGAGGACGGCAACATCGTCGAGCGCAGCGCCGTCCCTACCGGTCCGGATACCAACCTGTTCATCGACAATGTCGAGGCCGGTCCGGCGAGTTGGGTGGCTACCGGCAGTGGTGCGGGCGCCGACTGGTCGATCGTGACGACCCAGGCGAACTCGCCGAGCCGTTCATGGTTCGTGCCTGATCCGGCCGCCGCCAGCAGCCGCACGCTTACCGCTGCGGCGCCGGTCGCCGTGCCAGCCAGCCC
>JBBSDI010000419.1:0-2650 GCA_038249585.1 Lysobacterales bacterium
GTAGTGGATGAACTCCGCGGCTTCGACATGCTGGCCCAGCAGTTCGATTGCGGCGGAGCCATCGGGAAGAACAAGTCCATCGAACAGCACTGCGGGGGAATTCTCCAGCGTACCCGCCGCCTCGAGTGGGCTGCCGTTCGCCGGCCTTACCCAACCCAGCTTCGGGGCGACCAGTTTGGCCGTCGCACCGGCCTTCTCCAATGCCGCCACGGTGGCGAGAACCGATGCGCCATCGACGCCATCGGCGATCAGGATCGCCACCTTGCGCGAGCGGATTCCACCATCACCAGGCAATGCAGTCAGCGACAGCGCCGGCGAATTGGTGACCTCGGCAGGCGCCGGTTTTGCCTGCGCGCGCGGCATCGCCTTGGGCACGCCCAAGCCAAGACCCGAAGCCACCTCCGCGGCGAGTTCGCGTGACACGTTCACCAGCGAGGACAGCATCCGCTCGCGGATCGCAGGCACCATGACCTTGCTCAGTTCGAATCGGAAGGCTCCAGCGATATGCTTTCTCTCGATCTGCGTCTGGCTGTTGTAGAACAACGTCGCCTGCGTATAGTGATCGGCGAACTTCTGCGGTTTGCCGCGCAGCTTTTCGCCATCCACAGCCTGCGGGAACGATACGAATCCGGCGACGCCCGCCTGAAACGGACAGCCTCCGCCCAACGAGTTGGGCTCGTAGGCAACCCTGCCGCGCGGAATGGCTCGGCGGTGCAGGCCGTCTCGCTGGTTGTTGTGCACCGGTGCCAGCGGCGCGTTGATCGGAATCTCATGGAAGTTGGCGCCGCCCAGCCGCGTGATCTGGGTGTCGATGTAAGAATGATGGCGGCCCGCCAGCAACGGATCGTTACTGAAGTCGATCCCCGGCACCACATGCGCGGTGCAGAAGGCCACCTGCTCGGTTTCGGCGAAGAAGTTGTCCGGATTGCGGTCGAGCACCATGCGGCCGACGGGTAGAACCGGGACCAGTTCTTCGGGGATCAGCTTGGTGGCGTCGAGCACGTCGAAACTGAAGGCCTCGGCCTGCTTCTCGGTAAAGATCTGCAGCCCAAGTTCCCATTCTGGATACTCGCCGCCCTCGATCGCGTCCCACAGGTCGCGGCGATGGAAGTCCGAATCTGCTCCCGAGATCTTGACCGCTTCATCCCAGACCAGCGAATGCGTCCCCAGCTTCGGCTTCCAGTGGAACTTCACGAAGTGCGAGTCGCCCGTGGCGTTGACCAGCCGGAAAGTGTGCACACCGAAGCCTTGCATCATGCGCAGACTGCGCGGAATGCCGCGGTCGGACATGACCCACATCAGGGCATGGGTGCTCTCGGGCATCAGCGATACGAAATCCCAGAAGGTGTCATGCGCGGAGGCGGCCTGCGGCATGCCGTTGTGCGGCTCTGGCTTTACGGCATGGATCAGGTCTGGAAACTTCATCGCGTCCTGGATGAAGAACACGGGCATGTTGTTGCCGACGAGATCCCAGTTACCCTCATCGGTGTAGAACTTGACCGCGAAGCCACGGATGTCGCGTGCGGTATCCGTCGAGCCGCGCTCGCCGGCAACTGTCGAGAAGCGGGCGAACACCGGAGTGATCTTGCCGGCAGCCGCAAAGGGCGCAGCACGAGTGTACTCATCGAGGGCGCGATAGGCCTCGAAGTAGCCGTGGGCTGCCGAGCCGCGCGCATGCACCACCCGCTCTGGAATGCGCTCGTGGTCGAAGTGGGTGATCTTCTCGCGCAGGATGAAATCTTCCAGCAGCGTCGGTCCGCGCAGTCCGGCCTTGAGCGAGTTCTGGTTGTCGCCGATGGCAACACCCTGATTGGTGGTCAGGGCCTCGGACGCCGCATCCGAGCGCGCGTCGGTCAACGCTCCGGCAGCGTCAGCGCGCGCGAGCCTCCTCGACCGCTTGCCGGTTTTTGCCGAAGCATTCGCTTCGCTGAGCGTGCTGGCGCCTGCGGTGGAGTCATTGGACGCACCGTGCACGCCTCGCGGCGGACTGATTGCATTCTTGCGACCGATCTCCAACGCTTTGCCGCTGTTGTACGGCATCGCCGCTGCCAAGACCTGAACCGCGGCGGACTGCACCGCAGCCGGATTCTTCCGCAGCTTTGCAGTTGGCAGCGCCTGGTTGGACTTGGCGACGACCCGCTGGACGGGTGTCTTCATGAACGCGTGCCGTGAGTCGCTGCGCGCGGTGACAGGTTCGAGATTGAACCATGCTCGCCCATCCAAATCGGTTTGCGGGCCACGATCGAGGCCAGGGTACCGAATGCGCGCACCATCTTGCTGTCTGGCGCGTCCCAATAATCGCCCGCCGTCGGCACGAACTTCAGCAGCGCGAGCGCTGGCGAATCCGGACCGTCGGGAAACCACGGTCTGGCGAATGCCGTCCACAGGCGTTCGATCCGTGGGCGATCCATCACGATCTCACCATGTCCGGAGAACGAAACATAGGTGCCGCGACCGAGATCCGAAAATCCCACGTTCGCTGTCCGCAGCTGGTCGACCTTGGTCGAGCGCGTGTCGGTGAAAAACCACAGGACACCGTCCGCATCCATTTCCAGCACCGCCATTGGCCGGGCGCACAGGGCGCCGCTGGCATCGTGCGTGGTGAGCATGGCGATCGGAATCGCCTTGATCAGTGCGGCGATATGATCAA
>JBBSDI010000420.1:0-2626 GCA_038249585.1 Lysobacterales bacterium
GGCTCGCTGGCCGAACACGGCTACAGCGTGCGCCATTTCGCCGAGATCGAGGGTCTCCTGGGGTGGCTGCGGCAGGCACGTCCCGGCGTGTTGATGATCGACGCACCGCGCCTGCGCAACCTGCCGCAGCTGATCGCAGCACTCGGCGATGCAGCGCCTGCGACCCTGCTGGGTCCTGCCCTGATCGTGCTCTCGACGGCCGCCGATCTGACCCACCGGCTGTTGGCGATGCGTGCAGGGGCTGCGGCCTATTTCGGCGCTCCGCTCGATTCCTATCGCATCGTGGCGCGGGTCGAGGAGTTGCTCGGTCGCCACGAAACCACGCCATACCGCGTTCTGATCGTCGACGCCGATCGCGAACACGGCGCACTGTGCGGACGCTGGCTGGTCGAACAGGGCATGACCGCGCGGCTGGCCTTCGACGCGCCGGGCGCGCTCGCAGCGCTGGTCGAGTTCCGGCCCGACATCGTGCTGATCGACGACGAACTGCCCGATGCTCGCGGCCATGAAGTCGCCCAGCTGATCCGCCAGCAACCCGAATTCACCGGCATGCCGGTGGTGCTGTACGGCGAGCATGCCGATGATGCGCGGCGCTTCGATGCGATTGCCGCCGGTGCCGACGAGGTGTTGCTGGCACCGTTGAAGCCGCGCCACCTCACTTCAGTGATCCGCTCGCGAGTACAGCGTGCGCAGTGGCTGCACGGAACTACTCCGGCAGGCGGCGGCCGCGATGTCCGCAGCGGAATGTACCCGCGACACGCGGTGATCGAACGTCTGGGCCAATCGAACCAGCCGGCAGGCTCGGTCCTGCTGCTGGTCGCCTTCGATCGTGCCGAGCGGATCGGCGAGTCGGTAGGTCTATCCGGCCTGCCGCAGCTCGAAGCCGAGGTCGCGCAGGCATTCCGCGAGGCCCTGGCCAGCGGCGATGTCGCCGCCCCATTGCGCGATTTCGCCTATCTGGTGATTGCCGCCCGCGATCATCGCGATGCGGTCACCGAGCTGGCCGAGCGCCTGCGCCAGAAGCTCGCCGAACGTCGCGCCGGTGGTGGCGATAGCGCTACAGCGATCACGGCCAGCATCGGCATCACCCAGCTCGACGATGCCGACGGCGGCGCCGATGCGCGGGTTGCACGCGCGGAAGCGGCGAGCCTTGCCGCTGCGCGTGTCGGCGGCAATCGCGTGCTGTGGTACGAACCCGGCGAGTACGCGCTGGTGCGGCCCGACCCGCAGCTCGCGGTGCGCGCGGTACTCACGCGTCCCTGGCACGACGACCACGTGCGCTGCGAGTTTCGTCCGATCGTGCCGCTGGGCGGAAAGCTGGTTGGACAGTTCGACCTCGAGTATTTGCTGGTCGGTACCCAGGACCCGACCGCGCGCGCGCGCTACCCGGTCTATGCGCCGGTCGCCGCCGAACTCGGCGCCCTGCCGGCAATCGAGCGTCGACGGCTTGCCACCGCAATGGACGCGCGGCAGTCGCGCCTGAAGCTGGGTCGCCAGGTGCGGCTTTTCATGCCGATCCGCGCGGCCTCGCTGCTCGACGATGATCTGGTCGACTGGCTGCTCGACGAGCTGAAATCGCGACACCTCTCGGGCACCGGGCTTACCCTCGAACTGGCCAGCGCGGAACTGCTCGATCGGCGCGCGGAGCTTCTTAAACCGCTGCAGCGACTGCGCGCGGCGGGCGTGCGGCTGGGTCTGTCGGATTTCGGGCGCGACTGGGCTGCGGTACACGTGCTCAAGACCCTGCCGCTGGATTACCTGCGCCTCGATCCGGAATTGGTCCTGCATACGACCAGCGACAAGGCGATCGGCGGCACCCTGCTGGCGCTGGTGCGCAAGGCGCACGCGCTCGGATCGGTGGTGATCGCACCCGCGGTCGAAAGCATCGACCGCGCGCATGTGCTGCTGCGGCTGGCTATCGACTACGGTTGCGGCGATGGACTCGGCCGCGCCACCGCCGAGCCCGAGTTCGACTTCAGTCGCCCGATCTGGTGAGGCTGCCGCAGGCGACTCAGAACATGCCGGTTTCGAGACGCGCGGCTTCCGACATCATGGACGTGTTCCACAGCGGCTCGAACACCATCTCGATGTCGCACTCCTCGAGCGTCGGCACCAGCAACAGCTTGCTGCGCACGTCCTCGACCAGGATGTCGCCCATGCCGCAGCCGGGCGCAGTCAACGTCATGCGCACGGTAGCTACGCGGGCGCCGTCCTCGCGGCGCGCGACCGTACACTCGTAGACCAGCCCGAGGTCGACGATGTTGATCGGAATCTCGGGATCGAAGCAGGTGCGCAGTTGTGACCACACCAATTGCTCGACCTCGTCGTCGCTGGCCTCGTACGAAAGCTGCGGCAGCTCCAGTGGTTCCTTGCCGATCGCATCCGCATCCTGGTTGGCGATGCGGAACAGATTGCCATCGACGTAGACGGTAAAGCTGCCGCCGAGCGCCTGCGTGATGTAGCCCACCTGACCGGCCGGCAGATTCACCGCCTCACCTTGCGGAACCATCACGGCCGCACAGTCGCGCTCGAAGCGTACCGGTTCGCTGCTGTTGCTGAAGTGACCCATCGTAGGCGCTGCACGAGTCGACGCGAAGGACCGCTATTGTGCCCGAAACAGCCTCAC
>JBBSDI010000421.1:0-2612 GCA_038249585.1 Lysobacterales bacterium
GATGACGATCGACTGCTGCTGGTGCTATCGCCGGTCAGCGGTGCCGAGGAGACCGCGCGGCGTGCCGAGGCGCTGCTCGCGACGCTTGCTCTGTCGATGCCCGGGCCCGGCGGCAACGACCTGCTGGTGACCTGCGCGATCTGGCGGCCACAACGCTGAAGATCGACCAGAGCTTCACGGCCGGAGTCGAGACCGACGGCCGCGATGCCGCCATCGTCTCGGCACTGATCCGGCTCGGCCACAGCCTAGATCTTCAAGTGATCGCCGAGGGCGTCGAGAACGCCGCGCAGCAGGCGTTCTTTCGCGCGCACGGGGCCGACCTGCTGCAGGGTTTCCTGCTCGCAAAACCCATGCCCGAGCATGAGTTCATCGCCCTGCTGGGCGTGCGCGCGGCAGCGATCAAAGCGCACACCGCGCCGCACTGATCCTGAGGCCCCGCGCAGCGAACCGCGCGCTGCAGCAACCGCAGTCGAAGGCAACAAAAAAGCCCGTCTTTCGACGGGCTTGGTGTTTGCCGGCGCGATACGCCCACCCTGAAAGGTGAGCGCATTGCGGTCGCCACCGCAGTGGCGGCGACCGCTATCGCGAACTTACTGACCGACGACCAGCTCGGTGCGGCGATTGCGCTGACGGCCTTCCGAGGTGTCGTTGGTGTCGATCGGACGCGCTTCACCGTAGCCGTTCGGCCCGATCAGACGCGCAGCGTCGATCCCGTTCGAGGTGAGGTAGTCGTACACCACGCGTGAACGACGCTCCGACAGGGTCTGGTTGTATGCGTCCGAACCTACGAAGTCGGTGTGCCCAGCCACTTCGACCTTGATGTTCGGGTAGCGCTTCAACACGTCGACAGCCTGCTCGAGGATGTCGATCGAGCCCGGCAGCAGACCGGCAGCACTGGTCGAGGTCTCCTGACCCGGACGCGGACGGTCGAATTCGAACTCGACACCGCGCAGATCGATGACCACGTTCTCGACCGCCGGCTCTTCGACCGGAGCCGGTGCCGGATCGGCCATCGGGGCCGCGGCTTCAACCGCAGACATCGGAGCTTCCGACGCTGCGCCGAGCGCCATGGTCAGGCCCAGATTGAGGAAAAAGTCGGTGAAGTTGTCCTCGCCCGGGATCGAGCCACCGTCGAGGTCATGACGCGCGCCGATCTCGGCGCGAAAACGGGTGTTCGCGTTGACCGCGTACTGCAGACCACCACCCGCCTGTACGGCCAGATCGAAGCCGTCGTCGAAGCCCCCGCGATGGTTCGACGCACCGAGGCCGGCCATCACATACGGCTGCCAGTCGCTCGCGCCGAAGAAGTGTCGCAGCGACACGCCGAGCACCGTGCTGGAGGTGGAGCTTGAGCTTCCCAACAGCAACTCGCCTTCTGCACTGCTGCCGCGATTGGTACGGTCGAGGAATACGTCGACTGCGGTGTTCGGCGACACGTAACGGCCGAAACCGGCGCCAAACAGGACGCTGCCGGAGGAGCTCAGGCGATTGCTGTCGTTGTTGTAATAGCCCACGTACGGAGCAAAGTAATAGCGGTCGTCATAGTCCTGGGCCTGGACTGCGCCCGTGACGCCAAGACCGAGCGCGACGGCGGCAAAAAGCTGCTTGCGGAACATGGGTAGTCTCCTGAGTGGATCCATCAAAGATAGTCGGGCCCCTGCCAACCGACGTGTAGTATAGCCTACATTACTTAACAAACTGCTTACAAATCGACACGCACTTTCAACGACTTGCGCCCTTGTGCCGGCGCCGGACCTCGGCGCTCAAGCCACCAACAGGTCCATCAACTCGTGGATCGGGGTCGCCTCAAGGCGCGCGACGTCCTCCACCAGAGTCAGGATCTGCCGCACCCGACGGCGCGAGAACTGTCCGGCCATGGCGTCTTCGAACTTGCGGATCAATACCGGAATGCCTTCATCGCGGCGCTGGCGGTGGCCGATCGGAAAGTCGATCGCGACGCGGCCGGTGCTGCTGCCGTCGGTGAAGAACACTTCCAGTGCATTGCCGATGTAGCGCTTGTCGGGGTCGAAGTAGTCCTTGGTGAATTGCGGGTTCTCGCGCACTTCCATCCGCTCGCGCAAGACATCCACCCGCGGATCGGAGGCGAACGAATCCTCATAGTGCGAGGCGTTGAGCGCTGCGTGGATCAGCGCGATGGCGACCATGTACTGCAGGCAGTGGTCGCGGTCGGCAGGGTTGGCCAGCGGGCCGGTCTTGTCGATGATCCGCACCCCGGCTTCCTGGGTCTCGATGACGATCCGCTCGATCTGGTCGAGGCGACCTGCAACCTGCGGATGCAGGCGCATGGCGCACTCCACCGCGGTCTGCGCGTGGAACTCGGCCGGGAAGCTGATCTTGAACAGCACGTTCTCCATCACGTAGCTGCCGAAGGGGCGCTCGAACTCGAACGGCTTGCCCTTGAACAGCACGTCGTAGAAGCCCCAGGTCTTGGCGCTCAGCGCGGAGGGGTAGCCGGTTTCACCGCGCATCGCGTGGATCGCATGCAGCACGGCGCGGCGGCACGCATCGCCCGCCGCCCAGCTCTTGCGCGAGCCGGTATTGGGCGCGTGTCGATAGGTACGCAGGGCGCCGCCGTCGATCCAGCTGTTGGA
>JBBSDI010000422.1:0-2609 GCA_038249585.1 Lysobacterales bacterium
TGGGTCGCCTGGCGGACGTCGGCATGCACCTGCGCGACCAGGCCAGCCTGTCGGTGTTGACCGAGGAGGTCATCAAGACCAGCGAGATCGAAGGGGAGCAATTCAGTCTTGAGTCTGTGCGCTCCTCCGTCGCGCGCCGACTTGGCGTCGACATTGGCGCGCTCGCTCCAGTGGACCGGCACGTTGAGGGCGTGGTCGCGATGGTGCTCGACGCTACCCTCAACTGCAACGCGCCGCTCACGCAGGAGCGCTTGCTGGGGTGGCACGCCGCCCTGTTCCCTACCGGCTATTCGGGTCTTGCCCGAATCACGGTGGGCGGCTGGCGCAACGATGCCACCGGGCCGATGCAGGTGGTCTCTGGTCCCTTGGGTCGGCAACGGGTGCATTTCGAAGCGCCGCCGGCCGCGCGGCTGGATACCGAGACGAACCGCTTTCTGGTTTGGGTCAACACTGCCACGCACGAGCCGTCACTGATCAAGGCCGGGCTCGCGCATCTGTGGCTGGTTACCCTGCATCCGTTCGATGACGGCAACGGCCGCATCGCGCGCGCTGTCGGCGATCTGTT
Organism: Lysobacterales bacterium; assembly: GCA_038249585.1. Classification (GTDB taxonomy): domain Bacteria; phylum Pseudomonadota; class Gammaproteobacteria; order Xanthomonadales; family Ahniellaceae; genus UBA4656. Next base: position 566 of record JBBSDI010000422.1, read on the forward strand.
CCTGGCACGTGCCGATGGCAGCCCGCAGCGGTTCTACAGCCTGTCGGCGCAGATCCAGCGCGATCGCAAGGCCTATTACGAGATCCTCGAGCGCACCCAGAAGCAATCACTGGATGTCACCGATTGGCTGGCCTGGTTTCTCGACGCGCTGCATCGCGCCGTCGATCAGGCGCAGCACACGCTCGACGCGGTGATGCTCAAGACGCGGTTCTGGCAGCACTGGGCAGCCCAGGGTGCCGCGCCATTCAACGAGCGGCAGGTGAAGCTGGTGAACCGGCTGCTCGATGGTTTCGAGGGCAAGCTAACCAACAGCAAATGGGCAGCGATCGCCAGGTGTTCGCCGGACACCGCACTTCGCGACATCACGAATCTGCTGGCCCGCGGTGTGCTGCGCAAATCGGATGCAGGGGGACGCAGCACCAGCTACGAGATCAACAACCCATCAGGAGCGAAACGCGAACAGCGCTGATTCCGAGCAACAAGAGCACGGGCTCGTTCAGGCGCCCGCTACGCAGGGCGCTTCGGAATGAACAAGCACTTGACTTGCACGCGATGTCGCGCAACAAAGCGGCATCGGCGCTATCCGCTCCGCCTCACTCGAATCCCCATGCCGCCTCCCAAGTCCACCCTCGACCACGCCAAGCTCGATCGCATCGTGGCCGAAGCGCGCCGCAGTGCCGAGCAGCGCGACCGCGGCTATCGCGAGCAGGCGCTGAAGATGTATCCGTGGATCTGCGGTCGCTGCGCGCGTGAGTTCACCCGCGCCAACCTGCAGGAACTCACGGTCCATCATCGCAACCACAACCACGACGACAATCCGGGTAATGGCAGCAACTGGGAGCTGCTGTGCGTGTACTGCCACGACAACGAGCATTCCCGCTACATCGACAACGCCAGCGGCAACCTCGCTGGCGCGGCACCCGCGGCGGCGGCGACCGGCAATCCGTTCGCGGGACTGGCGGCGCTGATGAAATCGAAGGGCGGCGGTGGCAGCGACGGTGGGCCGCAGGCTTGAGCGACACGCTGTTTCAGCGTGCTTTGCGCCGAAATGGATCGAGCGTCTGCGCGACGATGCCGCGCTTGACCGAATCTGTGTCGTGCAGTCCGTATTCCGCTGGCCACTGCCCGCGCGGTGGCAGGCGGTGGGTGCCGAGCAGTCGGTCGACGATCGGCAGGTGGATGGCGTAGTTGGCATCGGCGTACGCCGGGTCGCGGGCGTGATGCCAGTGGTGGTAGCGCGGAGTCACCAGCAGCGTTTCGAGAAAACCGAAGTCGAGCCGCAGATTGGCGTGCGCGACCACCGCCTGGATGCCGACCAGCACCACGTAGGCGCTGAGCACCGCCGGTGAGAACCCGACCACCACCAGCGGCATCAGCACCAGCGAGCGGGTCAACAGGATCTCCAGCGGGTGCATGCGCGATCCGGCCAGCCAGTCGATGTGCCGGCTGGAGTGGTGCACGGCATGGAAGCGCCACAGCAGCGGCAGGCGATGGTAGGCGCGGTGCAGGATCGCCTGGGTCAGGTCGGCGATCAGCACGGCGAGCGGAAACTGCACGTACAGCGGCCACGACTGCACCGCGTTCGCTACTTGCGGCAGTGCGATCCAACTGGCGACCAGCGCGTTGGACGTGGTCACCGCGATCAGGATGAACTGCACGCCGACGTGGCTTAGAAAGTAGTAGGCCAGATCCGTGCGCCATTCGGCGCGCAGCGGCGATGCCGCGCGCAGCGGCAGCGCCTGTTCGATCGGCACGAACACCAGCGCGGAGAACAACAGGCTCAGCACGAACCAGTCCAGCCCGAGCGAATAGGCTGTCGGCTGGATCGGATCGAAGGGCACTGCGGCCCCGCCCAGCGCGAGCGCCAGTGCGGCGCTGACCAGACCAACCAGTGCGATGCGCCGGTGGGCGCCGCCCACGATGGCCAAGGTGCCCAACAGCAGGGACGCGCTCAACCCCACCAGCAAAAGGTTGCGCACGAAGGCCTCCTGATAGACCTTGCGCGCCTCGATGCTGGTCAGCCACTGCGGAAAGTAGAAACACA
>JBBSDI010000423.1:0-2596 GCA_038249585.1 Lysobacterales bacterium
CGCCATGCCGTTGGGCAGGGCCAGCAGCAGCACATCGACCGCTTGCGCGGCCACTGCTGCGGGATCGAGTGTGGCGTAGCGTGCGGGCCCCGTGTACTCGGGCACGATCTCGGCGACTGCCCTGCCATCGAGTTCGCGCGAGCCGACAAAGGCGAGCGAGAGCGACGGATGGCCGGCGATCAGCTTGATCAGCTCGACGCCGACGTAGCCGCGGGCGCCGACGATACCGATGGTAAACGTCCTGCTCATGGATGCACTGGCCTGCTGCTGGTGTCGCTGGGGGTGCGTATCGTGCGCATCGAATTCAGCCTTTCAGCGTCGCCGGCCGCACCCGGCAATGTTCCACCGCGCGCTGGATCTCCGCGAAGGACTCCAGACCGTACCAGTAGACGTTCCACTTCTCGCCCTTGACGCAACCGTCGGACTCCTCGAAGTAGAAATCGTTGACCGCATTGCCGGGGCGCGCGCGCCAGAACAGGCGGGGAATTTCGGAGCGCATCCGCGTCCATGCCGCAGCACCCAGGCCCTCGCCCTGCGCATCCTGCGCCACCGCGAACTTGTCCAGGTGCGGCACGCCGTCTTGGAGCGTGATCAGCAGCGCGGCGCGGTAGTGCTGCGAGACGTAGGCGCGATACAGCGGCGTGCGCTTGAAGTAGTCGGGCATCAGCTTGCGGCCGAAGCCGGATTCGACCAGTTCGCGCAGGCGCTTGAGATCCAGCTGCTTCCACTGGGTGGCGCGGATCACCTTCTCGCCAAGACGCAGCATGGTGCCCGAGCCGCGATGGGTGAACAGCTCCTTGGCCAGTTCCTCGGGGCGGGTGATCGAAACCGACGACGACAGCGGCAGTTTTTTCAGCAGATCATGAATCTGCCGGATTTTCAGGCGCATGCCGCCATTGACCCATTCGGATGCCATCAGCGCATCGAAGTCGGTCGACAGGTTGATCGAGGAGATCATCTCGCCATCGGCATCCAGCAGACCGCCGGTGCCGGTCAGGAAGATGATCTTGTAGGGCTTGAGCACAGTGACCAGCTCATTGGCGGCCACGTCGGCGTTGATGTTGAGGATCTGCCCGCCGGCGGTCTCGCCCATGCTGGCGATCACCGGAATCGAACCGGCCGCGATATTGGCCTCGATACCGGACAGGTCCACGTGCTTGACCTTGCCGACCAGCTGGTACTTGCGCTTGTTCAGATAGTCGGCCTCGAACACGCCGCCGATCACCGAGCTGGCGCGCGCACCCATCAGTTGCAGCGCCTCGACCAGTTTCAGATTCTCGGCGTGGAAGACGCGCCGCACCACGCGCAGGGCTGCCGGCGAGGTGACCCGCAGGCCGTCGATGATCGGCGTCTTGATGCCTTCCTTTGCGAGTTCTTCGTTGAGCTGCGGACCGGCACCATGCACCACGATCGGGGTCAGGCCCACCTGCTGCAGGAACGCCAGCGAAGAGACCAGGTTGTCCAGATCGTCAGCGAGGATCGCGCCGCCGACCTTGACTACCGCGAAGCGCTTGGCATCGAGCTGCGAGAAGCGCTTGAGATACTGCTGGATCTCCTTTGCGCTGCCCATGTTGGACAGCAGGCGAACGATGGTGTTGCGCAGTTCCTTGTGGGCTTCCATGGCTTCAGTGGACCGTGTCGATGATGCGCTGGTAGTGGCGGGCGACTTGCTCGAGCTGTTCGAGGCTGACCCATTCGTCGGCCGTATGGGCCTGCGCGATATCGCCCGGGCCGAATACCAGGGCGGCAAGACCCGCGTCGGAGAACAGGGAAGCCTCGGTCCAGAAGTTCACCGCCGGGCCGATCGGGAGCCCAAGCGACGCTGCGAGCGCGCGCGCATCCTGCAGCTGTTGCTGTGCAAGAGCACCCTGCCCGGCCGGCAGCGGTGGCCCGCGAAACAGTTCGTCGAAGCTTGCGAGTTCTGCCGGCGGCGCCATCGCGCGGAACATCGCCAGCAGCGCGTCGACCGAGTGCGAGGGTAGCGGACGGAATCCGAAGCGCAGCTCACAGGCGTCGGCGATCACGTTGCTCTTGATGCCGCCATCGATCCTGCCGAGGTTCAACGGCAGGCCTTCGAGTTCTTCGAACCGCTCGGCCTGCCGCGAACGCGCGAAAGTCAGCGCCGCATGCGACCAGTCGATCGCGCGATGCACCGCGCTGTCGGCCAGCGCGCGGCGCTCGGACGCGTGCCCGGCGATACCGCGGAAGCGCGCCTGCGCGGACACGATGCCGCGATGCATGATGCGCGCCTGCGCCATGGTCGGTTCGGCCACCACCGCTTCGGTAAAACCGTGGGCGGTGCGCAGGAAGCCGCGGATGCAGCGCGGATCGTTGGCCTCTTCGTCGGAAGAGAACAGCAGCGCAAGATCGCCGCGGGTGGCAGTGGCCGCCACCACCATCGCAGCCGCCGCACCCTTGATGTCGCAGGCGCCCAGCCCGACGGCGCGTCCGTCGCGCACCTGCAGCGCATGCGGATCGCAAGACCAGCCGGCCGCCGCAGGCACCGTATCCAGATGGAAGTTGAACACCCGCCGCGGTGCGCCGCGTGTGCTCAACAGCGTGATCGCGCCATCGCCATAGTCGGTCACCACATGCA
>JBBSDI010000424.1:0-2587 GCA_038249585.1 Lysobacterales bacterium
AGGAGCGAGATGTTGGCGCAGGAGCAGCCAGCGGACGCTGCGCGGCAACCAGCCCACGCGCTTGTAGGCGGCGCGGGCGTACGGAGGCAGGGCGTCGCCATCGGTCACGATGTCCTGCACCAGCCCGCTCACGCCCTCAGCGCGGGCCACGCCATCGATGGCGGACATCAACCGCCTCGCGCGGCGAGGCGGGCCGGCATCTGGGCAAGATCGGCGCGGTGGGGCTGGTTGTCCGCCACCGGCGGTTGGCGGATGCCGGTCCGATCGCGTCCACAGCCTGTTTTGACAGCGGTGCGCTGCGGCCCGTGCTGTGCAGGGCAGACGTCAGCATTGCGATGAGCGCGGGTTGATCGATATCCGGTTGATCGATGCCTGTCCAGTTCGCGCGCCTGAGATGCGTGAGCGCGGCAGCCTGGGCGCGGTCATCGAATCGGATCTCAATATTCCGGGCATCGCCGCGCTGTTGGTGATCGTGCGCGGAGTTGGCGGCGTGCTCACCGCTCTCGCGGGCCGCGAACCCGGCCCCGACACCACCGCGGCGCTGGCAGCCGTGCCCGACTTGCGCGGTCAGTTGCCCGCGAGCTGTGCAGGCTGAGCACCGCAACAGCGGACCTCAGGCAGCAGCGTTTTCTGCCTGTTCCAGATCCATCGCGGCATTGACGCTGGCGCCTTCGGCGCCAACCGGACCGACGTCGCAGGAGCCACATACGGGCATCGCAGCGCGCTCGCGCACCAGCGCATCGATGAAGTCGGCACGTTGCTTGCCGGCCAGCATCTCGTTGTAGCTCATCGTCTTCAGATTGCCCAGTACTGCGGCACGCGGATGCTGGCAACACGGCACGATGGTGCCGTCGTAGTCCACGTAAAGCAGGTTGATCTGACCGTGCCACGGGTGCGACTTCCACGCGCTCGAATGCGCCATGAATGCGCAGGGGCCGGCCGGTACTGCAACCTTGCGACGAGTGAGATTGGCCACCGATTCCGGCAACGCCATCCAGCGGCGAAACTCCGGCTGCCAACCGCGCGGGATGAGTATGTCTTCCCAGCGCCGCCGATGCATGGGGTCTTCGCACACGGTGCGCGTGATCAGCTTGGTGGCCGGCGACCAGCGGTCACGCAGCATGCGCGCGCGGTCCAGGAACTCGATCAATAGTTCCCACGTCGACGGCGGGCGCAGCCGCTCGTAATCTTCCGGGGTGCCGTCACCGTCGCAACTTACGGCCAGGCGGTTGACTACTTCGAGCTTCAGCATGGCCTCGAAGTCATCCCAGTAGACGTGTTGGGCGTTGGTCGAGATCTCCACGATCGACGGTTTGAACGATTGCTCCGGAATCACTGCAACCAGCGCCGACAGCTCTTTGTGCAGCAGCGGCTCACCGTAGTTGAACAGCCGCAGCGTATGGATGCGTTCAACGTCGATGTTGCCGAGGATGGTACGGAAGTCCTGTACCGGCATGCGCATGATCTTGGGCTCGAGCGTGGAGTTCGGGCAGCCCAGGCAGCGCAGCTGACAGCCGTGCACGACATCGATGTGCGCGGTAAAAATGGAGGTGGCGCGTTGGGTCATGGACCGGCCCTTTTGCAAACTGGACCGGAGGATAACACTGCTGGTCGACGCCTTGCAGGCTACCGGAGGGCGCGTGGCCTTCATCGGCGACGGCATCAACGACACAGACGCGCTGGCGCAGGCCGATCTGGGCATCGCAACCTGCGCGGCCACCGAGAGCGCAAAACCCGTCGTAGCGGTGGGGCCAATGCGCGATGGGTTGGACGCGATCCCGGCACGGCTGGATCTGGCGCGACTGCAGTGCAGCGACTGCAGTGCAGGCAGGCATGGAACAGCGCGATTGGCGCCGGTTGATCGATGCCTGTCCCAGTTCCCGTGGAACAGCGCGATTGGCGCCGGTTGATCGATGCCTGTCCCAGTTCCCGCCGGTCCCAGTTTCCGCCGGTTGATCGATGCCTGTCCCAGTTCCCGTGTCCCAGTTCCCGGTTCCCGACCCAGGTTCGCAGCATGCGTCTGGCTATCCTCGAGTGCAGGCATCTGGGCGGAAAGTGCTTTGGATTTCCTGTCCTTGGGCTTCAAACACATTTCACTCACGATCATCTGTTTCGCTTGCAAGGACAGCGAGGCGCTGCATGGGCGGCAGGGCGTCAGGCGGTTCGTCTCGATCGACGCAGCCGCCCGGCGCAGGCTGGCCATGCTCGCTGCGGCAGAGGAACTGCGGGACCTTGCGAGCCCGCCAATCAATCGCCTGGAAACGCTCACGGGCGACAGAAAGGGCCAGCACAGCATCCGGATCAACGATCAGTTCCGCAATTGTTTCATCTGGACGGGCGACGGACCGACTTTCGTTGAGTTCGTAGACTGGTACTGAGGCATCAACCCTGGCCAAGGAGCTGCTCTAAATCCATCCAGGCGAGATTCAGCGTGTGCAGTTCATGCAGCAAGTGGCGTTGTCGAGCAACGCTGCGGCACGTGCCATCGACGTCACGCCAAGCCGGGTGAATGACATCGTACGTGAGCGCCGTGGCATCAGCGCAGACACCGCGCAGCGCTTTGCGCGCCTGTTCAATGCTTCGGAAC
>JBBSDI010000425.1:0-2555 GCA_038249585.1 Lysobacterales bacterium
CTCCAGCGGCCAAGCCACCATCGGCAAGCGTGTGGTCGGCATCGTGGTGACCGACCTCAATGGCGAGCGCATCGGCTTCGGCCGCGCCAGCGGCCGCTACTTCGGCAAGATCCTCAGCACCCTGATCCTGCTGGTCGGCTACCTGATGGCGGCATTGACTGAGCGCAAGCAGGGCCTGCACGACATGCTGGCCGGCACGCTGGTGCTCAACCGCGAGGCCGATGCGCGCGACCTGCCCGGCTGGGCCATTGCGCTGATCTTGCTGCCGGTGGTCGCCGTGCCCGTTCTCGGGATCCTGCTGGCGATCGCGATCCCGGCCTATTCCGACTACAGCGACCGCGCCAGGGTCGCCGAAATGCTCAGCGGCGCGAGCAGCGCGAAGCTGGCGATCACCGAGTTCGTGCTGTCCAACGACCGCCTGCCGGAATCCTTCGACGAACTGGGTGTGACGGGCGAGGTGGCGGGTGCGAGGCTGTCGCTGGTGCAAGGCGTGCTGGTACTGACCCGGACCACCGACGGCAGGACGCTCGGTCTGGAGCCCTATCGGACCAGTTCGGGCCAGGTCGTCTGGCGCTGCGGCAATGCCGCGCCGCCCGCCGGCGCCGACGACATCGCCAACGGGGATGCGTCGGATTACACCCTGATCGCGGCCGGGCAGCTGCCCATCGCCTGTCGCTGAGCGATTCTGCTCAGCCGCGTTTCTTCTTCACCGCCTGCCGGTGCACCAGCACCGGCACCGCACACAGGGCCAACACGCGCGCGGTGACCGAGCCCAGCAGCAGCGCGCGGAAACTGCCGCGGCCGTGCGAGCCGATCACGATCAGATCGCACTTGTCGGCGTCAGCGGTGGCCACGATCGCGTCGGCCGGCGACAGGCTGCGTACGTGCTTGAGCTTGCACGGCACGCCGGCTTTTTCCGCCGCCTGCGCGATGAGGGCAAGATATCTCTGCGCGGTCGCCTTGCTGCTTTGCTCGTAGACATCCACCGGCAACAGCGGTGCCGGCACGAATTCGAAACCGGCCGGCGTTTCGAACGGCGGCGAGGCATACAGGGCGAGCACACTCGCACCAGTGGCTTTGGCCAGTTTCAGTCCATACCGGGCCGCACTCAGGGCCAGCTCGGAGCCGTCGGTCGGCAGCAGGATGCGCTTGTACATGGGCGTACTCCCGGGTGGCCATGGATGCCGCTGCAGTATGCGCCGCCGCCGGCACGCCAATGTTGCGCGAGGTCAACGCAGGGCGCGCTTGAGGACCGGTTGCCGCAGCGGTCGCGCCGGTGACGCCGGCGTGGGATACTCCGCGCCCTTTTTACTTCCAGCCCGAGATCGACCCATGGCCGAGAACAATACCGCCGCCAACGGCGCGGCCGCCGCCGAGGCGACCCTGACCATCCAGAAGCTGTACGTGAAGGACTCCTCCTTCGAGGTGCCGAACGCGCCGCAGATCTTCCAGGAACAGGCCGCGCCGCAGGTGCAGCTCAATCTGACCCAGAAAGTCGCGAATTTCGCCGAGAATCTGTACGAAGTCGTGCTGACCGTGACCGTAACCTGCAAGGTCGGCGACAAGACCGCATACCTCGCGGAAGTGCAACAGGCGGGCGTGTTCGGTCTGGTCGGCTTCCCGCCCAACGACCTGCAGCAGGTGCTGGCGACCTACTGCCCGCATACCCTGTATCCGTATGCGCGCCAGGCGATCGGCAACATGATCCTCGACGGTGGTTTCCCGCCGTTCAATCTGCAGCCGATCAACTTCGAGCAGATGTATGTCGAACAGGCCCGTCGGCGCGCCGAGGGCGAAGGCGCCGTCGCCAACGCCTGAACGGGCGGATCGCCGCGTGACACCCGCGGCAGTCCCCGTCTTGCACGCATGAGCACGGCAACCCGAATCGCGGTGCTTGGCGCGGGCTCCTGGGGCAGCGCGCTGGCGATGCTGCTATCGCGCAATGGCGCGCAGGTCACGCTGTGGGGCCGCGATCCAGCGCTGGTCGCGGCCATGGCGCGCGAGCGGCGCAATGCGCGCTATCTGCCGGATGCGGTGTTCCCCGTCGGCCTGGTGGTCACCGCCGACCTCGCAGCCGCGCTGGTCGGCACCGACCTGATCCTGATCGTGACCCCCAGCCATGCGTTCGCGGCGATGATCGCGCAGGTCGCGCGGTGCAAGCCCGATGGCGTCGGCGTGGCGTGGGCGACCAAGGGTTTCGACCCGGAGTCCGGCCATTTCCTGCACGAAGTGGCCGCCAGCATGCTGCCCGCCGGCACCCGGCTGGCAGTTATCACCGGGCCCTCCTTCGCCAAGGAGGTTGCGCTCGGGCTGCCGACCGCGGTCACCGTGCATTCCGATGATGCCGATTTCGCCGCCCGCGTGGCCGAGTTGCTGCACAGCTCGCACTTCCGCGCCTACACCGGCGGCGATGTGATCGGTGCTGAACTGGGCGGTGCGATGAAGAACGTGTTGGCGGTGGCGACTGGTGTTGCCGACGGCATGCAGCTGGGCTTCAACGCGCGTGCGGGACTGATCACCCGCGGGCTGAACGAAATGCTGCGCCTGACCGCGGC
>JBBSDI010000426.1:0-2551 GCA_038249585.1 Lysobacterales bacterium
CTGCGCGAGGGCTGCGACTGGCAGGCGGCGCAGCGCGCGTATGCAATCGCCGCTGCCTTCGGTGGCGATGGGCAGCGCACGCCCGCGCTGCGTGCAGCACTCGGTGCGCGCCTCGCGCTGCCGATGGTCTACGCCAGCGCGGATGCCATGCATGCCGCCCGCGCAGCATTCGCCAGCGGACTGCAGGAGATCGAAACCACATTCGATCGTGCGCGCCTGCGGCAGTGCGAGCCGGCGCTCGAACAGCTGGCGTGGACCAATCAGATGCTGGCGTACCAGGGCGGTGACGATCGGCAGCTGGCCAGCCGCTATGGCGACTGGGTGCAGTCGGCGCTGGCGGTGATGGCGCCACAGTTGCGACCCGTGCGGGAAGTCCGACGCGCGGGCACGCCGCGCATCGGGCTGGTGTCTTCGGGCTTCTATCGCTCGGTGCTCGGCAACTACTTCGGCGGCTGGATCGGCGGCCTGGCCGACGCCGGTCTGGCACCATCGGTGTTTCTCATCGATACACCGGCCGACGCGTCCACCGCCGCAATGCTCGCGCGTGCCGCGGCCTGCGCTTACCTGTCCGGCTCGATCGAGAGCATGGCGGAGGCGATCCGCGACGCCGATATGGATGTGCTGGTCTATCCCGATGTCGGCATCGATGCACGCGCTACCGTGCTTGCCAGCATGCGACTGGCGCCACGCCAGCTGGCCGGCTGGGGGCACCCGGTGAGCACCGGCTTGCCGAGCATCGATGGCTTCATCAGCTGCGCCTCGATGGAGCCAGCCGACGGCGCGAGCCACTATCGCGAGGCGCTGCATCTGCTGCCGGGCATCGGGACCGCCTTTTTCGATCCGGGCGAGCCGGCTGCGATGACGCGCGCGGACTTCGACCTGCCCTCCGACGCCCACCTGTATCTGGTACCGCATGTGGCGCCCAAGCTGCATCCCGACTGCGACCGGGTGTTCGCGCAGATCGCCGCCAACGATCCACGCGCGATCCTGGTCACGTTCCGCTTCGACCGGCCCGTGGTGCGAGAGACGATCGCACGGCGGCTGCATGCAGCATTGCGCGAGGCCGGCGCCGACCCGCAGCGCCAGCTGCGCGTCCTGCCGTACCTGCCACGACCGCGCTTTCTCGGCCTGTGTACGATCGCCGACGTGATGCTCGACACCCTGCACTGGTCGGGCGGCGCCAACACGGTCGACGCGCTGCGCTGCAGTTTGCCGGTGGTTACCTGCCCCGGTGCGTTCATGCGCGGCCGACAGACCTTCGGCATGTTGCGCTCGATGCAACTGGATGCGGAGCTTGCCTGCCCGGATCCGCAGGCACTGGTGGCGCGGGCGGTCGCGGTGGCATCCGACCGCGACCTGCGCGCGGAGCTTTCTCGCCGCATCGATGCGGCAGTGCCGATCCTGTTCGACGGCAGCGCGGCGCTGCAAGGCCTGGCCGAGGTGGTGCGCGCGCAACTCGAAACCTGATCGATTCCCGATTCATTGGCGCCCTTTCGGGCACCACACCGACGCGCAACAGCACGGATCAACATGCCGACCCCGGAATTCTCGATTCGACCCATTGCCAGCGCCGACGATCCCGGCATCGCGGCGATCATCCGCAGCGTCATGCCGGAGTTCGGCGCCAACGGGCCGGGCTTTGCGATCCATGATCCGGAGGTCGACCATATGGCAAGCGCCTACGCGCGGCCCGGCTGCGCCTACTTCGTGGTCGAATCCGAAGGCGTGGTGGTTGGTGGCGGCGGTATCGCGCCGCTGGATGGTGGCGACCCCGCCGTGTGCGAGTTGCGCAAGATGTACTTCCTGCCCTCGGTACGCGGCATCGGTGCCGGGCGCGCGATGATCCAAAGATGTCTCGACAGCGCGCGCGCAGCGGGCTTTAAGCAGTGCTATCTGGAAACGCTGACCGGCATGGACGCCGCGCAAGCGCTATACGAGAAGGCGAACTTTCGGCGCATACCGGCATCGATGGGCAGTACCGGTCACTTTGGCTGCAACCGGTTCTACCTGCGCGCGCTGTAAGTCGCGCGCCAGCGCCGCTTCAACCGCCAGCGATCTGTTGCGTCGCGTCGGCCAGTGCCGCCTCGATGGCGCGATTGAGATCGCGCGGTCGCTCCGATCCTCGGAAGGCGATCTCGCTGCTGGCGCTGAATGCGCGCCCGTCCACGTCGCCGGCGATCGTGACCCGATAGCTGCGCCGCGCGGTCGGCGAGGCATCGCGTAGCACGGTCAGCTCATCGGGGAATTGGTTGGTGGCCGCGTCGCGGATCGCGGGCGAGTTCGACGCGATGCCCGGAAACGCGAATGCGTTTTCGACGAACATCGCCGCTTCCGCCTTGGCGATCCGCACGGTCCCGCCTCTGTCGCCCTGGGCTGGGAGTGCGCCGAGCTTCTGATCGAGTCGCTCGATCAGAGTGGGGCTGATGCGCCGCTCGGACAGGCGCAACTCCGCTCCACCGCTGACATTGCGCGACTCGGCGCGAACCGGGCCTTTGCGCGTATCCTCGACGGTATAGCCGGCCGCAGTCGCCAAGCCGGAAGAAAGCAGCAG
>JBBSDI010000427.1:0-2550 GCA_038249585.1 Lysobacterales bacterium
CGCAAGCGCGCTACACCCTGGTGTTTCTGGCAGCACCCGGCCAGGACGGCGTGGCCGAAGTCGAGTTGACCTACAACTGGGACGTCGAGGACTACGGCGGCGCGCGCAACTTCGGTCATCTCGCCTATGAAGTCGACAATATCCACACCGCATGCGAGCGGCTGGCCGCGCACGGCGTGACCATCAACCGTCCGCCACGCGACGGCCGCATGGCTTTCGTGCGCTCACCGGATGCGATCTCGATCGAGCTGTTGCAGAAGGGCGCTGCACTGACGCCCTGCGAGCCGTGGATGTCGATGCCGAACAGCGGCGTTTGGTGACAAACAGTGTAGAGCGGCAGGCCGCGACGACCTGCCAAACCGGGACCGCGCTGACGTTCGATCAAATGCGCTGGGTTACCGCGCGATGGGCGGAGGGTGGGCCTCGGCCCACCAAACCGGATCGCCACGACGTGCGATGCAATGCGATGGGTTGCCGCGCGATGGGCGGAGGGTGGGCCTCGGTCCACCGAACCGAGCCGCAACGGCGTTCGATGCGATGCGATGCGTTGCCGCGCGGTGGGCCAAGGCCCACCCTCCGGGCACGGTGCTCAGCCGCCCTCGAGCAAGCCCTGAAACACATAGTGTTCCAGGATCAAACGGTCGACCGCCGGCAGTTCGTCGAACTCCACCCCGCAATTGAGCTTGCCGACAGGCGCGGCTTTCGCCGACAACGTGCGCACGGTGCTGGAGATGGTCAGTGTGCGCTCGTCGCCTGCGGCCGGCAGCCGCAGCGCGACCTTGATCCGATCGCCCTGCACGAATGCATTGGCAAACACCTCCAGACGCATGCCGCTGGCCGACAGGTTCACGGCCAGGGCGGGGATCGGGGCTGCTGCATCCTGCCCGTCGCGCGCGACCGACACGATCAGCCGCGTATCCACGCGCGCGTGCTTGCGCAGCACTTTCATCTGCACCGTATCGGGATAGCCGATATGGATGTACGGAAATGGCGTGAAATAGATCTTCTGCACCAGCGCGGTAAACGCACCGATATCGTTGCCGGCGATCACCTTGACCAGCAGCAGTTCGCCCTCGCGGAACGGCACCACCGAACCCTGCGCGTCGACCGCACTGAGCATCACGCTGACGAATTCCTGGAAGCCGACCAGACGCAGCGCCACCCGCGGCCGGTGGATGCTGTCGCCAAGGAAGTCCATGTGCAACACGGTGCCCGGCATCAAGCGCAGCTGGGCGAAGGATTTCTCCGTGCTGACCGAATTCAGATCGATCAGTTTCGGCGCCCGCTGGTACGAACCTTCGTCGGCGCCGGCGCTGCTGCGCGCCTCGCCCTGTTCGCTGTATAAACCCAGCTCACGCAGAGTGGCCAGCTGCCGCTCGGAATCGACGATCTCACCCTGGCGCAGCAGCAAGCGGCCATGCGCGTCGTAGATCGGATACGGCACCGGCACGCCGATACTCAGGTCGTTTCGGCGCAGCGGCGCCAGCGCTTTGGCGCCACCGATCCGCGTCACGGCGGCTGGTCGGCGGGTATTGGGGGACTCGGACTGTGGCGGGCCGGCGCTGCTCATGCAAACGATTTCGGCCGGAGCCGGCAAATCTTGAGCAGGTCGATCGGATTCTCAGCCCGGCGTGGAGTTTTCGGCGCGAAAGGTCACCACCAGTACATCGCGGAACGCGGGTCGTGTCGGGTCGATCGGTGTCACTGCCGTGACGCCATGGAAGCAGCGGTGGTCGTCGACCAGCGCCGCATCAAAGGGCGCGGTGAGGGTGAAGCTGCCCAGCTGTGCCCCGCCAAGATCGTGGATCGTGGTCGTCCCGGCTGCGATGTTGCTGCGCTGGATCATCAGCACCAGCACCCAGTCGACACCGTCGCGGTGCACGCCTTCCGGCGTGGGCTTGCCGGCCGCGCTATCGCTGGCCTCGATGCGGAACTGATGCACCTCGACATGCCATTGCGCGACGCGCGGCGACAATGCCGAAAACAGAACGTTGGTCGCACCCAGCACACGCTGCATGCACGATCCAGCGGCGATCGCATCGGCGATCGGCTCGAACCAGCGCTGGACGCCGCCATGCAGCGGGTTGTATTCGAGGGTCTGGTAGTGCGCCTGATGCGGCTGGCGCTCGATCAGGCCGCCCGGCAGCGCACGAAACACCGCGTGACGGCGACGCCGGTAACGACCGTGGTCGGCCATGTACGGATCGACCACCAGCTGCTGCCAGCTGGCCGCGAATGCGTCCCAATCGACAACCTCGCCCAACTGCTCGCGGACCGCCGATCCCGGTGCGAACACGAATCCATGCTCTGCAAGCGGTACGCGCCAAGGCGCGAACGCGCTCGCACTGTGATTGCTCATCGGCATAGCGTAGCAACCCGCGCAGTTGCCTGCACCGCAGCGAACGACGGTAGTTGCGCGCAAGCGCGGTCGCTGCGGGTTCGCGACGCAGCGCCGGTCCCGGTTAGGATCGCTGCTTACGCGAGGAGCCGAACATGCGCCGCTTGATGCTGCTGTTGTCGATTCTGATCCCGGCCACCGGCTTTGCGGCG
>JBBSDI010000428.1:0-2549 GCA_038249585.1 Lysobacterales bacterium
GACCTGCTCGAGCGCATCGCCAGTGGCAGCATGCAGCCGGGCGAAATCGATCGCGGCAAACTGCCGGAGCGCTTCCGCAGCATGACCGAGGCACAACTGCTCACGCAGCTGCACACCCTGCGCGATGAACGCGCCGAGCTGTCGCGCGTGATCGGCACACTGGTAGCGCAGCGCAAGGCGTGGCTGGACACGCAGGGCAGCGAAGGCTTGGGCTTCGACCAGGTGGTCGCGGCGACCATTCGGCGGCAGATGGGTGGTCCCGCTGCGACGCGTCGATGCCGCGTTGCGCGACTCCGGGGCATCGTTGCCGCCCTCGTGCACCGACCACGCGCGGACACGCGGTCGGTGACGCCCGTGATTACCTGCGATCAGGGCACCGATTCGAATCCGTTGGCGAACACCGCGTCGCTGATGTTCGGCAACGGCCACACCCACGCACCGCGCGCCCGGGTCCACACCGCAAGGGTGGTGAACCCGCGGTCGATGGTCATGTCCCAGATCATCACCCCGGGCAAGCCCATGTGCTGCTGCCATGCGACCGGATCGGCGTCGATGTTGTTGGTGAAGAACAGACCCCAGTCGGTACCCACGAAGACCTGCTGCGGCAGGTTCGGATTGACGATCACGCTGTTGGCAGGAATGTTGGGCAGGTTGCCGCTGACATTGCGCCACGCGAAGGTGGCGCAATTCGCCGTGCAGGTGACCTGGAACACGCGGCCTGGCGTGCTCGGCGTGTTCTGGTCGAATCCACCGACCACCGCGTAGCCGATCAACGGATTGAGCGGATCGAGGAACACGTCCATCACCGGCCGATTGGGCAGCACCGTGTTGGCGTCGGTCACGTTGACCCATAGCGCTGAATCAGCGACGTCCTGACCCATGCCGAAACCGATCGCCACGTTGCCATCGTTGCTGCCGGCGATCGCGACATCGGGCGTGCTGATGGCATAGGCGACTTGATTGAGGAACGAGCGTCCACCCAGCGTGCCCTTGGTCAGGTTGGGGCTGTTGGATTTCCAGCCGCTGGTCGGCACGCCGCCGGTGACGCTTTCCCACACGCGGTTGGAGCCGGCAATGATGCGCCCGCACCCGGTGGCCGCCGGACAGCCGCTGGACTCGCCGCCGAAGCGGTACAGATCGAAGTTGGTCAGGAAGCTCTTCGGGTCTGCAGCCCAGCCCGAGGGCGAAGCCGACACGGTCGAGGTTGCCTGCGCGGTGGAGGTCACGCGGATGCTGCCGTTCTGGCTGGAGTAGTACCAGCGCTGCCCCAGCAGCGGTTCGATGGTGGCCCACAGGCCGTCACCGCCGTTGCGCACATTCCACGCCTGCGCGCCGAAGTTGCCGTTATTCCAGGTCGAGACCATGCACGAGTTGTCCTGCGCACCACCGACCGCCCCGCTGCTGGCAGCGGTGGCAAAGTTGGCGGTGATGCCACCGGAGTAGAACTCGATCGTGTTGAGTGTCGCGTTCAACGACAGCCAGGTCGGGGTGGCCGCCAAGGCGTTGCCGCTGTAGTACACGCCGCCATCGGTGCCGATCAGCAGCCGCGCAGGATCGTTGTTGACGTAGGCACGGCCGTGGTGGTCGACGTGCGGTGCACTGGCGATATTGGTAAAACCGCTGCCGCCGGTGGTGGAGCGGAACGTGCGCAGCGCGCTCAGGATCACCGTGTTGGGGTCGGTGGGACTGACCGTTACTCCCGCGTTGTACCAGCTCTGGGTTCCGGCACCACTGATGTCGCCGGTCGTGGTCTGGGTCCAGCTGATGCCCGCATCGGCGCTGCGCCACACACCCAGGATGCTCGGCGCGGCGGCGTTGATTAATGCCACCTGCGCATACAGCACGCTGCTGTCGCTCGGCGCCATCGCGATGTCGATGCGTCCCATCGTATTGGTCGGCGTCGGCGTGCCGCCGGCGGTGCCCGCGGGCCAGCCATTGTCGGCGCGCGAGATCGCAGCGAAGTCGGTTGGGCAACCGGCGCCCGGCATGCTGGCCTTGTAGATGCCGTTGGCGCCGTTCTGGTTGAGGTTCGGCTGCACCGGTGTCTCGAACCCGCGCGTGCCGATGGCGACGATCAGCTCGGTGGTGGTACCGATGTCGCGCATCAGAAGGCCGGTGGTGTCCTGGCGCTGCGAGGTAAAGCCGTTGGAAAGACACGGGCCGGTCCAGCTGTCACCTGCGTTGTAGCTCAGGAACAGCCCGGTCTTGGTGCCGGCAACTACTTTGTTGGAGTCGTTCGGATCGACCACCACCTTGCCGATCGACTGGTACTGCGGAAAGCTGTTGGCGGAGGGCGGGTAGAAGGGATTAAAGATGTCCGCGCCCTTGACCACCCAGTTCTCGCCGCCATCGACGCTCTTGAGCACGCCATTGCTGCCGAACGAGAACGAGCCGAAGCGCAGATCGCCGGTGCCTGCGTACAGCACATCGGGGTTGTTCGGATCGATGGTCAGATCGCCGATCGCACTGCTGCGGATCTCGGGGATATCGGTCTTGATCGCCCACGTGGTGTTGGCATCGCAACAGTTGCTGGTCTTCCAGATGCCGCC
>JBBSDI010000429.1:0-2539 GCA_038249585.1 Lysobacterales bacterium
GGTCGGGCGACTGGGGCCGTTCTGACTCGCGATGGCCGTGCGCGTCGCTGCGCGCAATCCGCTCGAACGTTGCCCAGCGATGCTGCAATCAGCTCAGTATGCGAACTCGCTGAATATCGGATCGACCGATCCGCCCCACCTGGTGCGGAACAGCTCCAGCTTGCGCTCGGCGGGCGTCTGGTTGGCCTGCGCGAACTCGACCAGCGGTTCGAGGAACATCGCCTCGTCGGCGCCGCGTGCGTTCAGGCGCGCGCGGCGCTTGAGTCCGTGGCCGGCGATCTTGAGCGCCTCCAGTGCGAGCTCGCGCACGGTGCCGTCGCGGAACGGCGTTTTCAGCGCGGTTTTCGGCACCCCGCTGCGCAGGGCTTGCCGCTCGGCGAGCGAGAAATCGCGGACCAGGTCCCACGCCGCATCGAGCGCGGTATCGTCGTAAAGCAGCCCGACCCAGAACGCGGGCAGCGCGCACAGGCGGTTCCACGGACCACCGTCGGCGCCCCGCATTTCCAGATAGCGCTTGAGGCGCACCTCGGGAAACGCCGTGGTCTGGTGGTCGGCCCAGTCCTTCAGCGTCGGCTTCTCGCCGGGCAGCGCCGGCAGGCGGCCAGCAAGGAAATCGCGGAAACTCTGCCCGCTGGCGTCGATGTAGCGACCATCGCGATAGACGAAGTACATCGGCACATCGAGCAGGTAGTCGACATAGCGCTCGAAGCCGAAGCCGTCGTCGAACACGAAGCCGAGCATGCCGGTGCGGTCGGGATCGGTGTCCGACCAGACCTGCGAGCGAAAGCTCAGGAATCCATTGGGCTTGCCTTCGGTAAACGGCGAATCGGCCCACAGCGCGGTGGCGATCGGCTGCAGCGCGAGCGAGACGCGGAATTTCTTGACCATGTCGGCTTCGGAGCCGAAGTCGAGGTTGACCTGCACCGTGCAGGTGCGGGTCATCATGTCGAGCCCGAGATTGCCGCGCTTGGGCATGTATGAGCGCATGATCGCATAGCGCCCCTTGGGCATCCACGGCATCTCATCGCGCGCCCATTTGGGCTGGAAGCCCATGCCGAGGAACCCCAGGCCCATCGGCTCTGCGATGCTGCGCACCTCGCCTAGGTGGCCGTCGACCTCGCAGCAGGTCTGGTGGACGGTCTCCAGCTGCGCGCCGGACAGCTCCAGCTGGCCTGCGGGCTCCAGGGTGATCGATTCGGTGCCGCGCGCGAGCGCGATCAGGTGCCCGCCTTCGATGATGCGCTCGTAGCCGAAGCGCTGCGCCATGCCCTCCAGCAACGCGCCGATACCTTGCGGGCCTTCATAGGTCGGCGGGCGCAGGTCGGAGGTGCGAAAGCCGAACTTCTCGTGCTCGGTACCGATGCGCCACGCCTCGCGCTGGCGCGCACCGCCGGCCAGGTACTCGACCAGCGCTTCGCGGCGTTCGATCGGCGTTTCGGTGACCTGACTTGGACCAGACATGCGCAACTCCAGCGCGATTCAGCGCGACACTTTGCGGTTGATCCGGATTCTGCGCAAGGGCGCGCGCTGTCACGCGATGATCACGGCGCGATGGTAGCCAATGACCCGCACGTTCAAGTCGAGGCGTCGTCGCCAGCAGCCGGCGCCGACTGCGTCTCGCGCGAGGACAGCCAGCGCGCGATCACCGAGCGTGCTGCATCGACGCCATCGCCGGTGATGCCGGAAAACAGCTGCACGCTGACCTCGCCCGGCTGCGAGGCCAATGCGTTGCGGGTAGCCACCAGCGCGTTCGCACCCTGGCCGCGGCCGAGCTTGTCGGCCTTGGTCAGCAGCACGTGTACGGGCATCCTGCGCATGGCGGCCAGGTGCAGCATCTGCGTATCGTAGTCGCGCATCGGATGGCGCACGTCCATGGCAATCAACAGACCGCGCAGGGCGGCGCGCTCGGTGAAGTACATCGACAAGGTCTGGCCCCAGTGCGCGCGCAGGGCCGCCGGCACCTCGGCATAACCGTAACCGGGCAGGTCGACCACCCGCCGATGCGGATCGAAGGCGAATACCACCAGCTGCTGGGTGCGGCCGGGCGTCTTGCTGATCCGCGCCAGCCTGGCCTGGCCGGTGATGGCGTTGATGGCACTCGACTTGCCTGCATTCGAGCGGCCCGCAAAGGCGACCTCGGCGCCGACGTCGGGCGGCATCTGGTCGAGTCGATGGGCGGCCAGCACGAATTCCGCGCGCGCCCATGCCGGGGCGGCGCGCAGGTTCGGTTTGGCCGGCTTGGCGGGTTTCGGGGACTTGTTCAATTTGACCGTCTCGCGATGCGACTGGTGTAAAATGAGGGGCTTTCCCGGGCCATGGGGCCTCGGGTTTTCACGCAATCGACGCCCGCGGATCCTCCCGCGCAGCGTCTGGAGCTTTGAAGTCTATGCGCAACCGGCTTTTTCTGAGCATCCCCGGCCTGGTGCTGGCGTTTTCTGCGCTGGCCCAGGACACCATTCCGGCGCCCCCGGCAGCGGCGGATCCCGCTGCCGCCACGCCCGCCCCGGCAGTCGAGCCTACCCCGGCACCGGTCCCTGCA
>JBBSDI010000430.1:0-2535 GCA_038249585.1 Lysobacterales bacterium
ATCGTGGATGCGCGCCAGGGCAGCGGCCAGATCTCACTGCCGATCAGGCTGCCTGCGCTCAACGTCGCACCCGGACAAACACTGGGCGTTGGTTTGCGCTTCCTCGGAGTCGGGCCACGCTACTTCGGCACCGGCGCGCAACCAACTGAAATCTATTCCAGTCCCGGCCTCACGCTGGTCACCGGGCAGGCCCTGACAGCCCCGTTCACCACCGGGGGCGACGTGTTCGGCTCGCGTGCGCTGGTCGGCTCGCTCAGCTGGCGGCCGCAAGGTGCACAACTGGCCGCCGCGCCCGGGCCAACCGACAACGCCGGCATTCTTGGTTGGGGCATGTTCATGGATCTGCAAGCACAGTCCGATGTGGTGGTCACCGCTGTCAACATGGCCACGCAGACCGCGCTCAACGGCAATTTTCAGATCCAGGTGTACACCCGCACTGGCACCACCCTTGGCGGTACCGCAAGCACCGGACCGACCAGCAGCAGTGCCGGCTGGACCTTGCATGCCAGCGTCAGTGGCCGTCAGGGCGCGACCGGTGAGCTATCGCTACCGGTATCGATTCCCGACCTGCCGATCGGCGCCGGACAAACGCTGGGGATCGCACTGGTATTCCCCGATACAAACCCGCGTTACGTAGGGACTGTTGCAAGCACAGTCACGACATACAGCGACTCCAATCTGCAGCTGACCACCGGTGAAGTGAAGTCGACCCCGTTTATGGTTGGAGGCAACTTCTTTGTTTCACGACAGTTGCTCGGCAATGTGTATTACCGCTCCGAGGCGGTGTTCAAGAACGGATTCGAATAAAGGCGATTGAGGCACCTCAAAGCGCGGCGGGTCGGGACGACCCGCCCTACGGCCCTTGCGGCATCCGAGCATCGCCGCGCCGCCCCGCCTTCGTAGGGCAGGTCGTCCACGACCTGCCATCACGGTCGCCGTTCCAGCCACGAACAGGAAACGGCACAGGCGTCCGGTGTCGGTTCGCCAGCGTGGCGTAAGGCGATCGTCTCTCGGCCTTAATTGCCTCCGTCCCCATTTGCTCCCAAGAATCGAGTCAGGGCGAAAAGCTTCAGCAAAATCATCGCTGACACCAACTCGCCGCATTTATCCGCTATCGCCCTGAACACGCTGCACACGCTTGCGGTACTCACGCACGTTGTCGCCGGGAATGCGGGTTTTCTGCGTACCCTTCACCTCGTCGACCTTGCCGTCCCAGCCGGTCACCGGCTTGGCCTCGACCGCCGTTTCGCGTTCGAAGGCGTGCGATTTGTCGGTGTTGCGGTAATGCCGGTACAAGCCCCAATACAGCCCAGTGGCGCCCACCGGGCCGGCCAACAGTAGCCATAGTCCACCGTCGTCGCTCATGACGAAGCTCCGATGATCCAGATTGCAATGCCTTCGAGAATACTGCCGACGGTGAGCGCGGCCAGAATGAGCTTCCACTGCTGCACCGGCACGCTGCCCATCGTCTCGCCGGTGCGGCCGTTCACCGCGATGTAGTGCAGCAGACCGCCTTTGCTGCTCGCCTGATGGTACGAATACAGCCATACCGGCAGGTACATCGACACCCAGCGCGTGCCATGAACGTCGAGGCGTTCGTGCTCCCAGCGCACGCCGCGATTGTATTGGCCCACCGATGCCTCGACCTGGGCGCGGGCGATCGACAGTAGCTGGTCCTCCAGGCGCGGGTGCAGGTGCGATACGTCCCGGTCACGCTTCTCCGAGGTAAAGCCCGCAAGATACGACGCGTTCCACTTCACCGCGTTCTTGGTGTCGAACGGCAGGATCGTGTTGATGATGTTGTTGGTGTTGGCGCGTGCGTCGAGGTTGCCGCGTTTGGTGGAAGATTCCAGCGGCAGGTCGTCCACGGTGAAGTCCACGTGCCGTTCCACCTTGTACACGTCGGCATCGTAGTAGGTCTTTTTCTTGTTGCCGCTGCCCCGCGTGTAGCGCCGCGTTTCGATCTCGCCCTGGCCTGCGACATCGACGCTCGTGTTGCCGTCGACGATCATGTAAGGCAGGTAGACGCCGATCACGTTCTCAGGCGTGAATTCGTCCTTGAATGCCTTCAGCGCAAACATCCGCCGCTTGTGAACAAACTGACGAATGCGCGCAACCGCGTCGTCCTTGCTGATGTGGAAGGGCAACACCGCGTCGGGCACCGCACCGTTGGCCACCTGCTCGTTGACGCCGAAGACGTGGCGGCACCAGTGGCAGCGAGCGGTCATCGTGCTTTCGGTATTGACCGTCACCTCGGCGCCGCAGCCGGTGCACTTGAAGCTCATCAGGCTCGCCGCGTCCGCCTCGATCTGCCGCGCACCGGAAGCGATGACCCGGCCCTTGAGCTGGTCGATGCCCGTGCCGAGCCCGAATTCCTCCTCGACCCGCACCCCATGCCATTGGTTGCGGCAGTACTGGCAGATCAGCAGGTCGCTGCCGGGCTTGTGCCGGATGTCGGTCGCGCCGCACTTCGGGCAGCGGTTGAGGCCGTCCTTGAGCTCGGCCGCGGACGTGTCGAGGGCGATCGGGTCGGCC
>JBBSDI010000431.1:0-2528 GCA_038249585.1 Lysobacterales bacterium
GACATACACCCGACGCCAAAGCGCGTACATTGCATCGCAACACGACGGAGCAAACTCATGATCGATATCCGGGCGATCGACGATCTGGCGCAGCGGCTTGCCGCTCTGGTGCCGGGCAACCTGGCCGGCGCGCAGGACGATCTCGGCAGCACCTTCAAGGCCACCCTGCAGGCGGGTCTGGGCAAGCTCAATCTGGTCACCCGCGAGGAGTTCGACGTGCAGCGACTGGTGCTGCTGCGCACGCGCGAGAAGATCGAGGATCTGGAAAAGCAGTTGGTCGCGCTGGAGCAAGCGCTGACCCGCGTCACCGCAGGGCATTGACATACCCGCAGCGCGCGGCGGCACGTCGCACGCTCGGCAGTTTGCACGGGACGGACCAAGCGCGGATCGCCCGGTCCGCAGCGCAAGGAAGCGCCGGCCCGTGTGGGCCCCGGCTGCACCAGACGTCCTGACCCGTCTGGCGCATGCCGGGGCCCGGTTTTTGGTCGCGGCACGTGGCGTTTGTGCTGCGTGCCGCGACCGGCAGGATCGCGACCGGCAAGATCGCGACCAGCAAGGGCGCGTTGAGAATTGGCGCGACCAGAACGATCAAGCACCAGCGCGCTTGCGCGTGCGGCACCGACGCACGCACCCGGTTGCATGCAGCGCGGCGCCAGTCGCACGGCCTGCGCGACCGAATCCTGCAACACCACCGTTTTACGCGACACGGCCATGGAGGGCTGGCGATGGCACTTGCAGTGGTGCACTCGCGTGCCCAGGTCGGGGTGTCCGCGCCGCGAGTCGACGTGGAGGTGCACCTGTCCGGCGGCTTGCCGATCATCACCATCGTCGGCCTGCCGGAAGCCGCGGTGCGCGAATCGCGCGACCGCGTGCGCGCAGCGATCGTCAATGCACACTTCGAGTTTCCGCAACAGCGCGCCACCATCAACCTCGCACCGGCGGATCTGCCCAAGGACGGCGGGCGTTTCGACCTGCCGATCGCGCTCGGCATCCTTGCAGCCTCAGGCCAGCTGCCGCTGAAATCGCTGCTTGGGCACGAATTTTTGGGCGAGCTGGCGCTGTCGGGCGAACTGCGCGCGGTGATCGGCATCCTGCCGGCAGTGCTCAAGGCGCGGCGCCTCGGTCGCGTGCTGGTGGTGCCGGCCGAGAATGCCGGCGAGGCGGGACTGGTTGGCGGCGTAGACGTGCGCACGGCGCGCTCGCTGCTCGAAGTATGTGCGCATCTGCGCGGTGTCAGCGTCCTGCCGCAAGCCTCGGCCGCGATTCCGGCAGCCGCGCACGAAGTGCCCGATAACCTGCCCGATCTGGCCGATGTGCGCGGCCAGCCGCAGGCGCGGCGCGCGCTGGAGATCGCCGCTGCCGGTGCGCACAATCTGCTGATGATCGGCCCGCCAGGCACTGGCAAGACCATGCTGGCGAGCCGACTGGCCGGCATCCTGCCGCTGCTCGACGTCGACGAGGCGCTCGAATCGGCGGCGGTGCGCTCGGTGGCCGGAATGCCGGTGGATGTGGCGCAGTTCCGCGTGCGCCCGACGCGCGCGCCGCACCATTCGGCGAGTGCCGCGGCACTGATCGGTGGCGGCTCGATTCCACGCCCGGGCGAGGTTTCGCTGGCCCATCACGGCGTGCTGTTCCTCGATGAACTGCCGGAGTTCGATCGCCGCGTGCTGGAGAACCTGCGCGAGCCGCTGGAGTCCGGCCGCGTGCTGATCTCGCGCGCCGCGCAGCAAGCGGAGTTTCCCGCGCGCTTCCAGCTGGTCGCGGCGATGAACCCCTGCCCCTGCGGTCATCTGGGCGATCCCTCGGGGCGCTGCCGCTGCACGCCGGATGCCGTATCGCGCTATGCCGCGCGCATTTCGGGTCCGCTGCTGGATCGCATCGACCTGCACGTCAGCGTACCGCGACCACCGCAGTCGAGCCTGCGCGGCGGGGCGCCTGCGGGCGAGTCGAGCGCTACGGTGCGCGTACGCGTGGTTGCCGCGCGCGAACGTGCGCTGACCCGCAGCGGCAAGGCCAACGGCCACCTGTCGCCGCGCGAAGTCGAACGCGATTGCGCCCTGCGCGATGCCGACGCCGGGCTGCTGGAGCGCGCCGTCGAGCGCCTCGGCCTGTCGGCCCGCGCCTTCCACCGCATCCTGCGCGTGGCGCGCACGATCGCCGATCTCGACGCCAGTCCGACCATCGCCACCAATCATCTGGCGGAAGCCATCGCGCTGCGGCGGCGTGAGCCGAGTGCGGCAGGCTAATGCACCGCGCACCCCGTCGCGCGGTCGCGCGCACGGCGCGCGCCTACAACCCCTCATGCGATGTAGGAGCGCACCCTGTGCGCGACCGGCCCATCCCGAATGCACCGCGCGTCCCATTCGCCGCGGTCGCGCGCACGGTGCGCTCCCACGAGAGCCGACGTTGCACCCGTGTGGGAGCTGCCATGGCAGCGACCGGGGTCGCGGCTGGATCGGGGATTGCGGTCGCGGTGCCATCGCCATCGGCACCGCCATCGCCCTCGCCGCGCATCCACGCGACAATGC
>JBBSDI010000432.1:0-2514 GCA_038249585.1 Lysobacterales bacterium
GCCACGCGTGGACTGCAGCTCCAGCGATGGCGGCGCCAGCTTTTCGGCCTCAAGCAGCGCCGCTTCGGCCTCGGGATACTCGGCAGTGCGGATCGCGGCGCGCGCCGACAGACCGAGCAGATGCGCGCGGCGTTCGACGCTGACGTCGGATCCTTCCGATACGCGCGCCGCGCGTTCGGCCAGCTCGCGCGCCTCGCGGCTCAGGCCCAGGCTCAACTCCGCCTCTGCAATGGTGCTCGCCAGCTCTGCGTAAAGCTCCGGCTGGTCGGTCAGGGTCATCTCCATCTCCGGGCGCGCGGCGATCAGCACCTGACGCGCGGTCACTTGCGCTCCCGCAGTCTGGCTGGGGTCGGCGGCCTCGAAGGCGCGCTTGAGCAGGTTGACCGCCTGCCGCGCACGGTCGCGCTCGAGGGTGGCGCGGTCGCGCTCGGCCGCGACCAGGATCGACTGCCGCACGATCACCGTCAGCGCGACGCTTGCCAGCACTGCGGCCAGACCGCTCAAGGCCACCGCCGCCAAGTTGCGGCGCACGAATTTGCTCACCCGGTACCAGCGGCGACCGGCGCGCGCTCCGACCGGCCGGCCGCCGAGCGCATTGTCGATGTCGGCGGCCAGCTGTTCGACCGAGGCATAGCGATCGCGCGGGTCCTTGCGCAAACAGCGCTCGACGATCGGGTCCAGATCGTCGAGCAGGCGCCGCCGCAGCACCTTGACCGAGTTCAGGCCGCGCGCGCGCGACCGGCAGGTCGTCGGCGCCGACGCGGCCGCTCATCGCCGGCGGCGGCACGCGCTGGATCAGCTGCTCGACTTGGCCGGGACTAAGTCCATCGACCGCGAACGGCGGTTTGCCGACCAGCAATTCGTGCAGCAGCACGCCCAGCCCGTAGACGTCCACGCCGACCGTGACCGGGCCGCCGCGGATCTGCTCCGGTGCGGCGCTGGAGGGCGTGAAAAAGCGCTCGGCGGTGAGCGTGTATTCGGAAACGCCCGGGCTGATTGGCTTGGCGATGCCGAAATCGAGCAGCTTGGGGCTCCCTTCCTCGGTCACCAGGATGTTCGACGACTTCAGGTCCCGATGCACCACCAGACTGCGATGCGCGTGGGCCACGGCGTCGAGCACGCGCAGGAACAGGCGCAGGCGCTCTTCGATCGACAGCCGGCGCGCGTCGCACCAGATGCACAGCGGCTGGCCGCGGACCAGTTCCATCACCACGTACGGCGTGCCGTCTTCCAGCGTCGCGGCATCCAGCAGGCGCGCGATGCCCGGATGGTCCAGCGACGCGAGCACCTGGCGTTCGAGCGAGAAGCGCCGCAGCAGGGCAGGGTTGAGCGCCTCGCGACGCAACAGCTTGATCGCGACTTCCTGTTCGATCAGCCCATCGGCGCGGGTCGCACGGAACACCCGGCCCATGCCGCCGCTGCCGATCATCTCCTGCAACTGGTAGACGCCTGCGCGACTGCCGGGCGCAGGCCCTGACGCGGCATCCAGCGCGCTCACCGCGATGGCCGTGGCCGAGGCCGTGCGGGAGCGCTCGACGCGCTGGTGGGTGATCAGCAGGCGTTCGACTTCATCGGCAAGCGAGGGGTCTTCGGCGCGGCACGCGGCGACTATCGACGCGCGCGCGTCACCCGCCGCATCGGCCGCGCGATCGAACCAATCGCGCAGGCGCAGGAAGCGGTCATCCATCGGTGCCTGGGGTGGGCGCCAGGCCCAGCCGATCGGCAAGCCAGGTGCGCGCGAACCGCCATTGGCGACCGACCGTGGCGGTGGAAGAGTCCAGCACGCCGGCGATCTCTTCCACCGAGAGCCCGGAGAACAGGCGCATCTCGACCACCCGCGCACTGTCGCGGTCGAGTACGGCCAGTTCGTTCAGCGCCTGGTCGACGGCCAGCCAGTCGACCGGGTCACCGCCGCCGGGCTGATCGCTGTTGTCCAGGTCCTGCAGCGGTACGAACAGCACATCGCCGCCGCGCTTGTCGGCCGAGCGCTGGCGCAGGTAATCGATCACCACCCGGCGCATGACGGTCGCAGCGATCGCGTAGAAATGCCCGCGGTTGCGCCAGTCCACGCCCGACTGCGGCACCAGACGCTCGTAAGCCTCGTGCGCCAGTTCGGTCGCGCGCAGCGTCAGCTGGTTGCCGTGGCGGCGAATCTGGCTGCGCGCGAGATCCAGCAGAACCGGGTAAATCGCCGACGCAAGCGCGTCGCCGGCGCCCCGGTCGCCTTGCCGCCAATGCGCCAGCAGTTCGGTGATATCGGACACATCAGGCTCCACGCGCCACTGCGGCGCGGGTCGACAACAGGCACGGACCCGGCTTGGCCCGCGCGAATGAGCATAACATTGCGCCGCGATCGATCCGGGGTGCATATCGTCACGCGGGTGAAGACGGGCAACGTGCGGGCTTTTTCGCGATTTACACCCAGCTTGTGCTTACCTGCGGCCTTGCCCCTGCAACCCGCCGGGGCCTACACTCTGCAGGGTTCAGGGGCCTGTGCACGCCCATGATCGAACA
>JBBSDI010000433.1:0-2508 GCA_038249585.1 Lysobacterales bacterium
CTGGCAGGGGGGTGGCGCCCGCTGCGGGCCTACAATGCGCGGTCGCCCTCCGGAGTCGCTGCATGAATCGTCTGCTTGTCGCCACAGTGTTGGCCGCGGCGCTTGCGCCGGCGTGGAGTAATGCTGCCGACGGCGCCGCGGATGCTGCCGAGGCCCGCGTGCTGCGCTATCCGGATATCTCGCGCACCCATATCGCGTTCGTGCGCGGTGGCGATCTGTTCATCGTCGCTCGCGCCGGTGGGCAGGCGATCCGCCTGACCGCGGCCGCGGGCGATGAGCTGTATCCGAAGTTCTCGCCCGATGGCAGCCTGATCGCTTACTCGGCCGAATTCGGCGGTACGCGCCAGGTGTTCGTGATTCCAGCCACCGGCGGCACGCCGCGTCAGCTCACCTTCTATTCCGACGTGGGCCCGATGCCGATCCGCGGCGGCACCGACTATCGGGTGCTCGACTTCACGCCTGATGGAAAGAACGTGGTGGTGCGGATGAATCGTCTGCCCTACGACGAGCGCGCGGGACGACCATACCTGGTGCCGGTAGGCGGCGGCATGGAGCAGCCCATGGCGATCCCCGAATCGGGCGGCGGCGCACTCTCGCCCGATGGCACGCAGTTCGTCTACACGCCGATCGATGCCGACTGGCGCGGCTGGAAGCGCTATCGCGGTGGTCGCGCGCCGGACGTGTGGACCTACGACCTGGTGGGCAATACCGCGCGCCAGCTGACCACCTTCGGTGGCATGGACCAGAACCCCGCGTGGATCGGCGATAGCGTGTACTTCGCATCCGATCGCAGCGGCACCCTGAACCTGTATGCGATGCCGGCGGACGCCGAGCGCGAATCCAGCGCGCCGCGCGCGATCACCACCTTCAGCGACTTCGACGTGTTGTGGACCTCGGGGGGTCCGGATGCGATCGTGTTCGAGCAGGGCGGCTGGATCTGGCGCCACGATGTCGGCAGCGAAGGCGCGGTGCGGGTGCCGATCCGGATCGGCGAGGACACCGCGCAGGCCCTGCCGCGCATCGTCAAGGTCGGCGCCAACGTCGAGTCGTTCGGGCTGTCGCCCGACGGTGCGCGCGCGGTGTTCGGCGCGCGCGGCGAGGTGTTCACGGTGCCGGCCAAGAACGGCGAGTCGCGCAACATCAGCCACACGCCCGCCGCGCGCGAGCACAGCGTGAGCTGGTCGCCGGATGGCAAGACCATCGCGTTCCTGTCCGATGCCAGCGGCGAGTACGAGATCTGGGTGCGCGCGCAGGACGGCTCGGGATCGCCGCGCCGGGTCACCAGCGATGGCAGCGTGTGGCGCTACCCGCCGGTGTGGTCGCCGGATTCGAGCCGCCTTGCGTACGCGGACAAGGACCTGCGCCTGCGCGTGGTCGAGCTTGCCAGCGGCAACACGCGTGAGATCGACCGCGGCGCGGTGGAAGAGATCACCGACTACATCTGGTCGCCGGACTCGCGCTGGCTGGCCTACGCCAAGACCAACGCCACGCGCATGCAGTCGATCTGGGCCTGGTCGCTTGCCTCCGGCAAGACCGTGCAGCTGACCAGCGATCAGGCCAACGAGTTCTCGCCGGTGTTCGATCCGCAGGGTCGCTATCTGTATTTCCTGTCCAATCGCGACTACGCGGGCCTGGCTTTCAGCGCCTTCGAGTTCAACTACCTGTACACCAACGCCACCCGCATCTATGCGGCAACTCTCGCCAGCGACGGTCCGGCGCTGAATGCGCCGAAGTCGGATGAGGCCGGAGCCGAGCAACCGGAGGCTGTGAAGCCGGACGCTGCGAAGACGGAGGTTGGGAAGAAGGGCGAATCTGCGCCGCTGCGCTTCGACGTCGAGGGATTCAACGATCGCGTGGTGGCGTTGAACGTGCCGGCCGGCAACTATCAGGGCCTTGCGGCGAATGCCGATGCGGTGTTCTTCGTCGCGACCGAGTCGCCGGGCGTGACGAAGCTGCGCACGTTTGCACTGGATGCCGAAAAGCCCGAGGACGTGGCTGCGGGCGTAGTCGCGTACGCGCTGTCGGCCGACGGCAAGAAGCTGCTCACACGCAGCGGCAACGACTGGTCCATCGTCGAGGCCAAGCCGGCGCAGGATCCGGCGAAATCAAAGCTGGCGCTGGAGCGGCTGGAGCTGCGCATCGATCCGCGCGTCGAGTGGAACCAGATGTATGTCGATGCCTGGCGCATCCTGCGCGACTGGTTCTACGACCCCGGCATGCACGGCGGCATCGCGCGCTGGAATGCGATCCGCGACCGTTACGCGCCGCTGGCGGCCAGCGTGGCCAGCCGCGAGGACTTCAACTACGTGCTGCACGAGATGACGGGCGAGGCCAATGCCGGCCACGTATACGTGGAGCGGGGCGGCTCGGCAACTGCTGCTATCGAGCGCAAACCCGGCGGTTTGCTGGGTGCGGAGTTCGCAGCGCATCCTTCGGGCTATTTCCGCATCGCGAAGATCTTTCCCGGCGAGAACTGGGATGCGGCACAGCGCTCGCCGCTGACCGAGC
>JBBSDI010000434.1:0-2471 GCA_038249585.1 Lysobacterales bacterium
AGCGACCTGGGCCTGAGTCGCGGTGGCTATGCGGTGCGCGCCCGCGTGCTGTTCGCCAGCCTCGGCCTGCATGCCCTTGCCGGTGGACCGCGCGAGCTGCTCGAAACGCTGTAGCCGCCAAACGCGCGCGGTCGGCGCAATCGGGCGTGCCGCGCGATCGATCGCGCAGGATGATGCATGTCCCGCGCTTTCGAGCTTTGATCTCTGCCTCGCTCGCATCAACCAGGCTTTGATGCACCACGCCATCCTCGCAAGGCAGGTCGTCCCCGACCTGCCACCCCGGTCGCCGCGAGATCGGTCACAGGAATTCGACGAGCGGCGGGTCGGGGCGACCCGCCCTGCGAACCATGCTGGTGGTGACCAGACACTGGTGCGCCGAAAATCATGACCCGGTTCGTGGCGTGAGTGGCCATTGAGGGATCTTCAAGCCGCCGTGGCCCAAGGCCGAATCTGCGCCAGTTCCTTGGCCAATGCGTCCTTGGCAGTCGCCGCGTCGTAGTCGAGCTGCAAGCCCGTCCAGAAGCCTTCGGACACGCCAAAGAAGCGCGCCAAGCGCAGGCCGGTGTCCACGGTGACGGCGCGTGTTCCCGCCACGATCTCACCGATGCGCCGCTGCGGCACGCCGATCTCCTTGGCAAGGCGGTACTGACTGATGCCCATCGGCGCGAGGAACTCGTGCATCAGGATCTCACCGGGATGCGGATACGGAATCTTTCGCACGACCATCTCCTTAGTGGTAATCGACGATCTCGACGGCATTGGGGCCATTCAGCGTCCATACGAAGCACACCCGCCATTGCCGGTTCACGCGGATGCTGTGCTGGCCTTTGCGGTCGCCCTGCAACGCTTCGAGGCGGTTGTTCGGGGGAATCCGGAGGTCTTCAAGCACGGCGGCGCGATTGAGCATCGCCAGCTTTCGCATGGCCACCGTCTCGATGTTCACGAAACGCCGGCAGCGATTTCCCTCGAACAAGTCGCGAGTGCCCTTGCACTTGAACGACTTGATTGACATGCGCGGATGCTATCGCTGTGCGTTAGTAACGTCAAGCGATAGTATTCGGGTCACGTCCCTCCGGCAGCAGCGGCATCACCGGCGTGGTCTCGCCGACCAACCCGCTGGTCGGCAGTACCGCCAACGATTTCGTGGGCAGTAGCATCACCGCCCTGCGTAACGGCAACTATGTCGTGGGCAGCTCGAATCGGGACAACGGCGCTGCGACGAATGCGGGCGCGGCAACCTTTGGCTCGGGCACCACGGGCATCTTTCGGGATCCGGCGGGAAGCGTGCGGACTGCTGAATGGTGGAGCGGAGGAGGATCGAACTCCCGACCTCTGCATTGCGAACGCAGCGCTCTCCCAGCTGAGCTACCGCCCCATGTTCGCCAGCAGGCCGCGAGCGGCCCGTGCAAGCGCTGGAATATATCGGAGCGCGGCGGGCGTGACCAGTAGCGTCGCTGTCCGCTCGCGGCCGGTGCGCTGCCCGCAGGGCAGGGCGCTCAGGTCGGTTCGGGTGCCAGCGCGATGCCCAGCGCTGCCAGATCTTCAGCCAGCGCGTGACTACGCCACCCCCCCAACTCCCCGATCGCATCTTTGCGCGCCAGCACTTCGAGCACCCGGCGCGGCGCGAGCAATGCCGGTGGCAGGCCGAGTGTGGTGGCGCGTTCGGCGACGCGCTGGCGCAGTGCTTCGAAGCGCTGCTCGTCTTCGCCGCGCAGCGGTTCGGGGATCGGGTCGATGGCCAGTTCGGCGTCTTCGAGCGGCGATTGCAGATGCTCGAACAGCGCTTCGGCCTCGCGCTTGGGGAAACCGCGTTGCGTGGCCAGGCGCGTCGATAGCGCGCTGAGGATGGCGGGTGGGTCTTCGATCAGGGTTACCGCGCACGGATTGTCGAACAGCCATAGCCGCGGACGATCGATGCGCTGCGCGGCGCGCTCGCG
This sequence comes from Lysobacterales bacterium, assembly GCA_038249585.1. GTDB lineage: Bacteria > Pseudomonadota > Gammaproteobacteria > Xanthomonadales > Ahniellaceae > UBA4656. The sequence goes on from JBBSDI010000434.1 coordinate 1,938, forward strand.
CCAGTCGAGCAGGCGGCGCAGCCGGGCCTGGCGCTCGATCGGCCAGCGCCACAGGGTCTTGAACTCCCAGTGCGGGTTGCGCGGCGCCACCGCGCCGCGTGCGAGCCGCTCGCAGTCCTCCAGGCACCACGCCAGCATGCCGCGCTGCTGCAGCCGTTCGCGCAACAGCGCGTGCAGCGCATCGAGGTGGTGCACGTCGGCTTCGGCATAGTGCAGCTGTTGCGCGCTGAGCGGGCGGGCCAGCCAGTTCGAGCGGGTTTCGGTCTTCTCCAGCGCCACGCCGAGCATCTCGGCGACCAGTCGCTGGTAGCCCATGCCAGCGCCAATGCCGGCGAACGAGGCGGCGATCTGGGTGTCGAACAGGCCGTGCAGCCCCTGCTGGCTGGCAGGTGCCAGCGCGATCACATCTTCGCTGGCGCTGTGCATGAGTTTGGGCGTGCCGCCATCGGCGAGCATCGGCGCCAAGGCATCGAGCGGCCCGCAGGCCAACGGATCGACCAGCGCCACGGCGCCATCGACGCAGACCTGCATCAG
>JBBSDI010000435.1:0-2426 GCA_038249585.1 Lysobacterales bacterium
ATTGAACGCGTCGGTGTCGTGGCGTGCCAGCAGGGCCAGGTCGGCTGGCGCTTCGTCGCGCTCGAGCTGCACTGGTGCCGAAAAATCGCGCAGCAGCGATGCGACCGGGGCCTCGGCGATATCCTCAAACACGAACTGCGTATGCTCGGCGTCGAACAGCAGCACGCGCTCGGCGCCCACTGCTTGGGTTTCGCCGGCAAGGCGCAGCGATAACGAGCGACCCTGTGCGTCGTACAGCGCCATGCGCACCGGAATCGGCACCGGCAGCTTGTGTTCCTGGCCCGGAGTGGGCGGCGTGCTCTGGCGCAGGCTCAAAACATAGCGATGCAGCGCCGGGTCGTGCTGCCCTCTGGCGTGCAGCACGGGTGTGCCGGCCTGCGCGTACCAGCGCGCGAATGCCGAAAGGTCGACCGCATTGGCCTGCGCGAGCGCTGCGCGGAAATCATCGCAGGTCACCGCCTGCCCGTCGTGGCGGCGGAAGTACTCGTCCATCCCGCGACGGAAGCCTTCTTCGCCGAGCACGCTGTGCAGCATGCGCACGATCTCGGCGCCTTTTTCGTACACCGTGGCGGTGTAGAAATTGTTGATCTCCAGGTAGGTATCGGGCCGCACCGGATGCGCGAACGGCCCCGCATCCTCGGCGAACTGGGTGCTGCGCAGCGCGCGCACGTCGTCGATCCGGCGCACCGCGCGCGAATGCGCATCCGCCACGAACTGCTGCTCGCGGAATACGGTCAGGCCTTCCTTGAGCGAAAGCTGGAACCAGTCGCGGCAGGTGATGCGGTTGCCGGTCCAGTTGTGCAGGTACTCGTGCGCGACCACCGCCTCGATGCGCAGGAAATCGTCATCGGTCGCGGTGTCGGCATCGGCCACGATGTACTTGGCGTTGAAGATGTTCAGCCCCTTGTTCTCCATCGCGCCCATGTTGAAGTCGTGGGTGGCGACGATGTTGAATTCATCGAGGTCGTAGCAGCGCCCGTAGCGCTGCTCATCCCAGCGCATCGCGCGCTTGAGACAATCCATCGCATGCGCGCAGCGGCCGATGGCATCGGCCTCGGCGTAGATGTGCAGCGCCACCTCGCGGCCTTCGGCGGTAGTGAAACGGTCGGCGATGTGCGCCAGGTTGCCGGCCACCAGCGCGAACAGATAGCTCGGCTTCGGATGCGGGTCGTTCCAGCGCGCGAAGTGGCGGCCGTCGGCGAGCACGCCCGCGGCATCAAGATCGCCGTTGCCGAGCAGTACCGGAAAGCGTGCGGCATCGGCGCGTATTGTCACGCTGAAGCGCGCCATCACGTCGGGGCGGTCGATGAAATAGGTGATGCGGCGGAAGCCCTGCGCCTCGCACTGGGTCAGCAGGAACTCGCGCGATGCGTACAGACCCTCGAACGCGGTGTTGGCCGCCGGTGCGATCTGCACCAGCGTGTCGATGGCGGCGCTATCGCCGTCCAGCGCGATGCTCAGGCCGCGTGCATCGTGCTGGTACTCATCAGGCCCGAGCGCGCGGTCGTCTACGCGAAGGGCGCGCAGTTGCAGCCCCTCGCCATCCAGACGCAGCGGCTCGGCGTGCACGCCGTTGCGGCGCACGAACAGCCGCGAGGCCACGCACGTGGCCTCGAAATCCAGGTCGAACTCGAGCTCGATGCGGTCGATCGTCCACGCCGGTGCGCGGTAGTCGGCCAGGCGCACTGGAGTGCGCGCGGGGGAAGGCGTGACAGGCACGTGATCAGGCAAGCCCAGGCAATTTTCGAGGCTATCATGGGTGCCGCGAGGCCGGTATCGTCAGCGCGTCCGTCAGCATTCGCATCCATGTCCAGCATCGACCTGCCGACCATCGACGATATCCGTGCCGCCACTGCGCGCATCGCGCCGCATGCGGTGCGCACGCCTGTTCTGCGCAACCCGGAGCTGGACGCGCTGCTCGGCGCGCAGCTGCATTTCAAATGCGAAAACCTGCAGCGCGGCGGCGCCTTCAAGTTTCGCGGTGCATGCAATGCGGTGTTCGCGCTGGAGGCCGCACAAGCGCAGCGCGGCATCGTGACCCAGTCCTCGGGTAACCACGGCACTGCGGTCGCGATTGCGGCCGCCGCGCGCGGCGTGCCCGCCCATGTGGTGGTGCCGCGCGACGCGCCGGCGATCAAGCTCGCGATGATGCGCGAGCACGGCGCCAATGTCGTGCTGTGCGAGCCCGGCATGGCCGCACGCGAGTCCGAGTGCGCACGCATCCTCGCCGAGACCGGCGGCACCCTGGTGCATCCCTTCGACGATTTGCGGGTGGTGGCCGGGCAGGGCACCGCGACCGTCGAGCTCATCGAACAGGCCGGGCCGCTCGACGTGGTGATCGCACCGGTATCCGGCGGTGGACTGCTCAGCGGCACCGCGATCGCCGCGCATGGCATCGATCCGGCGATCCGCGTGCTCGGCGCCGA
>JBBSDI010000436.1:0-2423 GCA_038249585.1 Lysobacterales bacterium
AGAGCGCGAACTGCTCGCTAAGAATCCGCTCCTCCAGACTGTGCTCGGCATCGAACAGCAGGGTAATCGAGTCCTCGCGCGATTCGCGGATCACCACCTCGACCACGTCGCGCACCTCGGAGGCATCCGCCGTTGCGCTGACCGGGCGCTTGTAGTGATCGAGGATGTCGAAGCGCACTTCGGTATCGGCACGCAGGATGGCACCTCGCCAGCGCCGCGGCCGGAATGCAGCGATCGGCGTCAGCGCCAGCACATCGGAGCCCAAGGGCAGGATCGGCCCGTGCGCTGACAGGTTGTATGCGGTCGATCCGGCCGGTGTGGCCAGCATCACGCCGTCGCAGACCAGCTCGTCGATCCGTGTCCGCCCGTTCAACGAGACCCTGAGCTTGCCTGCCTGCTTGGTCTGGCGCAGCAGCGACACCTCGTTGAACGCCAGCAGCTCGGTGGTATTGCCCGATTCGCTCACGGCGGTCATTTTCAACGGTCGCAGTACCGACGGCTGCGCGCACGCGATGCGCTCGATAACGTCGTCGAGCCGATACAGGTTCATCAGGAACCCGACCGTGCCCGCCTTCATGCCGAACACCGGCTTGCCGGTATGCCGCCAGCGGTGCAAGGTCTGCAGCATGAAGCCGTCGCCGCCGAGCGCGATGATCACATCGGCCTGCTCGGGCGAAGCGGTGCCATAGCGCGCCTGCATCTCGGCCAGGGTGCGCTGTCCTTCGGGGGCCTTGCTCGCCACCACGGCGATGGTCTTGGCATCCATGGACGCGGTCTCCTCGGCTGCTTTGCCCGAGAGGATTCTCAGAGCAAGATCGGACAGGCGCTCGCTCAACTCAGCGCCTCACGGCGGTCGCGGCGAGTGCGATGCTCACGCACCGCGAGCGCCGGCCTGGACCAGCTGTGCCAGGCGTCGGATCGCCACCGACACGGTCGGATAGTCCATCGACACCTGGTTGCGCATGTCGGCCAGCATGCCCAAGGTGAAACGCAGCGAACCGTCGTCGCGGGCAAGCCACTGCTGCACGGTCGCGGTACCGCTGTCGCCGGGCTTGGCGCGCGCGAGCACCTGGGCGACCAGCGCGCGCTGATGGTGGAACAGCTCGTCGCGCTGGGTGCCGCGCGCCTGCGCGTGCCAGCGACCTTCCACCGGCAGCTCTTCAATGCGCAGCATCAGCCACTTCAGGTGCAGCGCCTCGCCGAGCGCGTAGTAGACCTCTGCCACGCGCTCGATCGGCAACCGGTGCTCGGCGGCGACCTCGACGATGTCGAAGGCCGATATCAGGGCCTGCAGATGCGCCAGCGAGCGCGCCATATCCGCCGGAAAGCCCGCGCTGGTCCAGCGCTCGCGCTCACGCACCGCGCTCGCGCGATCCTCGCCCGAGGCCACCGCATCCAACGACGCACGCAGCGCGAGCACTCCCGGCGCATAGCGCGCCACCGCAGCGGCGATATCCAGTCGCGTGCCGGGCACCGTGAGCAGCCAGCGTGTGGCATGGCGCAGCAGATACCAGATGCCGAGCAACGCGTCGATCTGCGCGGCACCGTGCACCTTGCCATCGAGCGCCTCGATCGCGCCCCACAGCGAGCGCGCATCGAATACCTCGCGTGCGATGGTGTAGGCCCTGGCGATCTGTCCCGGGCCCTCGCCGGTGTCCTCCTGCATCCGCATCACGAAGGTCGCGCCCATCCGGTTGACCGTCGAATTGGTCACCGCAGTGGCGATGATCTCGCGGCGCAGGCGATGGCGCTCCATGTTGTCGCGATAGCGCTCCTGCAAGGGTGCGGGGAAATAGCGCACCAGTTCGCGGGCCAGATAGGGATCTTCCGGAACATCGGAGCCGAGCAACTGCTGGAACAGCACGATCTTGGAGTACGACAGCAGGATCGACAGCTCCGGACGGGTCAGGCCCACCCCGCGCGCCTTGCGCTCGGCAAACTCGGCATCGCTGGGCAGGAACTCGATCTGCCGATCCAGTAGTCCCTGCGTTTCCAGGGTGCGCACGAAGTGCTGCTCGGCGCCCAGCCGCGCCACGCTCATGCGCTCCATCACGCTGATCGCCTGGTTCTGCAGGTAGTTGTCGCGCAGCACCAGCTGGCCGACCTCGTCGGTCATCGCCGCGAGCAGGGTATTGCGCGCATCGACCGCCAGCTCGCCGCGACCGACGACTTCGTTGAGCAGGATCTTGATGTTGACCTCGTGGTCGGAGGTATCGACCCCGGCCGAGTTGTCGATGAAATCGGTGTTGAGCAGCACCCCGCACAGCGCGGCCTCGATGCGCCCGAGCTGCGTCATGCCGAGATTGCCGCCCTCGCCCACCACCTTGCAGCGCAGCTCGCGACCGTTCACGCGCAGCGCATTGTTGGCGCGATCGCCGACATCGGCATTGGATTCGCTGGATGCCTTGACGTAGGTGCCGATG
>JBBSDI010000437.1:0-2422 GCA_038249585.1 Lysobacterales bacterium
CACCGACTGCACGGAGCCCTTGCCGAAGGTGCGCTGGCCGAGGATCACTGCGCGGTGGTGGTCCTTGAGCGCACCGGCCACGATCTCGGCCGCCGATGCGGTGCCGCCATCGACCAGCACCACCAGCGGTGCGCCGTCGGCCAGATCGCCGCGGGTGGCGTTGAAACTTTCGTTGGCGCTGTCGATGCGTCCACGGGTGCTCACGATCGCACCCTCGTCGATGAACACATCGGCCACTTCGACTGCGGCGTCGAGCAGCCCGCCGGGATTGCTGCGCAGGTCCAGCACCGCGCCGCGCAAGCGCCCACGCGCCATCGCGCGGCGCAGTTTCTCGCGCACTTCGCTGGCGGTATGTTGCTGGAACTGCGCGACACGCAGGTAGATGAAGCCGGGCTCGAGGGTGCGCGTGCGCACGCTGGCGACCTTGATCACCTCGCGCTTGAGGCTCAATTCCAACGGCTCTTCGCTGCCCTCGCGCGCGATGGTCAGTGCGATCTCGCTGCCGGCTTCGCCGCGCAGCTTGTCGACTGCCTGCTGGCCGTCGCCGCTCGGCACCGGTTCGCCATCGATGCGGGTGATGATGTCGCCGGACTTGATGCCGGCGCGCGCCGCAGGCGTGTCGTCGATCGGCGAGACCACGCGCAGCAGGCCGTCGACATACAGCACCTCCACGCCGAGACCGGCATAGGCGCCGCGCGAATCCTCGTCGAGCGAGGTGAGCATGCTGCGGTCGAGGTATTCGCTGTGCGGATCCAGCCCGGCCAGCAGACCGCGAATCGCATCCTGCATCAGGCGCTCGCCGCCTACCTGGTCGACGTAGGCATTGCGCACCGCGCGAAACACTGCAGCGAAGGTCTGGATATCGCGCAGCGTCACGGACTCGGCGGGCGGTGCGGGCGCGGGCGGTGCGGGCGTCTCCTGCGGCACCGGCGGCGCGGTGGCGTCACTCGCCGGCGGCTCGGCCGCGAATGCAGCTGGGGCCAGCAACAGCAGGGCGAGCGTCGACAAACCTTTCATGGCAGCAACTCCATCAGCGAAGAGCAGTCTAGCGCGGCGCCTGTAGCGATACGTTCACATGCGCCCGCGCGCGCTAGCGCCGGTCGGCCAGCCAGCGGACCGGGTCCAGTGGCTGGCCTTTGGCGCGCAGTTCGAAGTACACCCCGGAGTCGCTGCGACCACCGCTGCTGCCGGCCGCCGCGATCACCTCGCCGCCGTCGACCCAGTCGCCTACATCGGAGCGCAGTGCATCGTTGTGGGCATACAGGCTCATGTAGCCATCGCCGTGGTCGACGATCAACAGCAGGCCATAGCCGGCCATCCAGTCGGCGAACGCAACGCGACCGTGCGATACCGCGCGCACCGGCGCTCCCTGCGCGGCCGCGATGCGGACCCCCTCAAGACTGCGGCCACCGCTACCGGGTGTGCCGAAGCCCTCCACGACGCGACCGACGGCAGGCCACGGCAAGCGCCCGCGCAAACTGGCAAAAGGCTCGGCACCGGCGAGCACCTTGGGGATGTCGGCGATCGCATCACGCAGGCGCTCAAGCAGGCCGAGCATGCTGCGCTCGTCGATTTTCAATGCAGCCAGGCGCGCGGCCTGGTCGACAAGCCGCTCGTCGAGTGCGGCCAGGGTTTGCGCGCGCGCTGCGCGTGCCCCGTCCAGGGTGGCGACCTGTTGCTGGCGCGCCGAACGCGCTTGGCTCGCAATCTGTTGCGCGTGTGCGGTGCGCGCGCGCAGGTCGGCCAGTGCGTCGAGGTCTTCACCCAGGGCTGCGATCCGCGTCATGCGATCGCGCTGAAGATACCGGTGATAGGCCAATGCGCGCGCGATCCGCCCCACCTGTTCGGGCGCGAACACGATGCGCAGGCGTTCGTGGCGGCCGGCCGCGTGCGCGGAGCGCAGCAGGGCCGCGATCTCGGTGCGCTGGCGCTGCAGGCGGGTTTCGATCTGTGCCGCGTCGTCGCCCAGACGCTTGATCTGCTCGGCGAGCGCGGCAAGCTGGGTATCGATCTGCGCGATCTCGCGCGCCGCCGCACCGATCGCCAGTTCGTCCTCGCGCAGCGTGGCAAGCGTCGCATCGCGCTCGCCACGCACGTCCTTGCGCTCGGCATCGATGCTGCGCTGCTGCTCGCGCACGGCCTCCAGGCGCTGCTTGATCTGCACAGCTTCCGCATCGCGGGCGGGACCGGATGCTGGATCGTCCTGTGCCGACAGCGGGCTGAGCGCGGCCAGTGCCAGCAGCAGCGCGAGGCCTGCGATGCGGGATGGCGCAGTGGGCACGGGTCCTTGCGTCAGCCTGGCGTGCGCTGCGCGAAGGCGAGCGGCTCGATCAGGTTGCTGCCGGTCATCTCCCGCGGCACCGGCAGGTTCATCAGTCCCAGCGCCGTGGGCGCCAGATCGCTCAACGCACCGCCGGCGCGC
>JBBSDI010000438.1:0-2393 GCA_038249585.1 Lysobacterales bacterium
CGGCGCGGCATTCAGCGTTTGCCGTTGACCCAGGACTCGATCAGCTCGAAGTCGCGCGATGCGAGATCGATGATGCGAAAGCCGGCCCAGTACTGCCCCGGGGCGTTTGCAGGCTCGGTCCACTGCTCGTGCATGCCGACCTCGAGCGGGGTCAGACGGCCCTGCTCGTCGGGCAGCTGGAACGCGACCTGGAACAGCGCGTCATCGCGAATCGGCGCATTGGCGATCATCATCATGCCGTCGATCGACAGGTTGCCGACCCGGCCCATCACCACGCCCGTCATGGCATTGGTGACCTGCATCACGCCATCGACGTATTTGCGGCGCGCGCGGCGCTGTTCGCTCATGGTCGGCCGCTCAGGTCGCAGCCGGCACCGGCAGCTGGCCGGCGAACTGCTTGAGGGTCCCCAAGATCGCGCCCCAAGCGCGATCGATCAGGGTTTCCTTCTGCGCCTCGACCACGCTCGCCTGGCCGCGCACGATCTCGCGCGCCAGCTGTTCGAGGGTTCTCTCTTCGGTGCGCACGCCACGCTGGTTCACGAACAGACAGCGGCCGGTCATGGTCGAAAACCACGACATCTTGCGCCGCACGGCATCGCCCTGCTGGTTGGTCTTGAACGCAAACCAGGTGCCGAACGGGACCGTGCGCAGGCGCTCGAGCACGCGCTGCTCCTCGGCGTTGAGTGGTGTGGTGTCGCGCGCTTTGGCGGTATCGGGCTTGGCCGGTTCCGTATCGGCGTCGGACCCGAGCCGCGAACGCGCCTTCAACTTGATCGCAAGTTCGGTCAGCGAGGCGGGCTGTTCTTCGTTGGCGGCCTTGGCATCGCCGCCGAACAGGCGATTGACCACGGCGCTGATGTCGTCGCTGTGGTACCCGACTTGGCTAAGGCCGGTCTCGACCTCGCGCTTCAAGGCCTGCGCGACTTCGTCCTCTTCGCCGCGCGGGGAGCCAGCGTCGAGCGCGGCGATCAACTGATCGGCGATCTCCAGGCGTTTGCGGTAGGCATCGCTGTTCTCGCCTTGGCGCAGGATGGTCAACGCGAGCACGTCGGTCCACGCCTGTTCGAGCAGGGTGCGGATCAGTGGCGGCGGCTTGCGGTCGGCAATCCGCTCGGCGATGGCGCGGGTTGCCGCGCTGCGTGCCATCTCCAGTCGCTCGCGGCCCTTGGCGGCATCTACGTGGCGTCGCTCGGCGACCTCCGACTTGCGGGTCAGCGTGCCGAGATGTTTGCTCAGATCGGTCAGCAGTTCGTCGAAGACGTTCAGGTCGCCATCGAATTCGGTGCTGACCCGGTCGACGACCAGCCCCATCTTCTCGACCAACTGGCGATCTTCGCCCTCTTCGTCGAACCAGAACAGCCCGGCTTCGGCGACCGAATTGAGCAACAGGCGCGCCGGGTGCGAACGCCGCGTAAAGAAGCTCTTGTCCTTGAGCGCCACCCGCAGCAGGGGCACCTGCAGGCGGGTGAGAAAATCGTTGACCGCGCCGGCAGGCTTGGCATCCTTGCTCAGGTGCTCGAACAGCATCCCGAGCAGGTCGATGCTGTCGTTGTCGACCTCGTCGAGCTGCGGGTTCTTGTTGTCCGGCGCAAGCTGGCGCAGCTGGATGAGAAGGTCCTGCTTGATCTGCGCGATGCTGCGGTTGACCACTTTGCCGCCGGTACGGACCTGCGCCACCGGCTTAGCCTGCAGTGCGCTGAGCACCGACTGCAGATCGTCGGTCGGTACCTGATAGACCTGGTCGGGCGGGAGGCTGCTGTGCAGGCCTAGCGCATGCCGGCGACCGGCCATCAGGTCGCGCATGGTTTCGAACAGCTCGGTTTCGCGCGGGTCCTGCGAGTAGTCCGCCGCTGTCGCCGGTGCGCCGGATGGCACGCCCGGCCAACCGGTCATCGGATTGGCGAGGCCGGCAGCACCGGGAATGTCGGATACGTCGGGTATGTACATCGCGGCCGAGGCGCTGTGGCCGGAGCCGCGGGTGCCGGTTGCCGCTGGCGCTGGTGCGCGTCCGCCATCGCCCGCACGACGCTGCGCGCCGGGACCTGGTGCGGCCCCACTCGGAGGACCGGGCGCGGCACCTGCGGCCTGCGGGCCGCCAGAATGACCGGCGCGAGTACTGGTGCCGGCGCCATGGCTCGCCTGCGACGAATAGCCGCCGAATCCGAGCTGCGTTGGCGCGTCCTGATGCTTGACGCGTTCCTTGCCTTCGGCGGCGGTACGTGTGCCCGCGGCCTTGGCAGCGGCGCCGCCCACAGGCGACGCATCGCGCTTGCCGCGACCCGGAACCAGCGCAAGGTTGGGCAGGATACGCTGCTCGATACCGATCTGGTTGACGGTCTCGAAGACCTTGGTCAACACCGCCGAGCAGGCGCGGTCGAAGGCGCGATACAGCA
>JBBSDI010000439.1:0-2368 GCA_038249585.1 Lysobacterales bacterium
CTCGACTGCCGAGAACTGCCTCGGTGCCGAATGCGCCTTCTTCGACGACTGCTTCGTGGTCAAGGCGCGCCGCGCCGCGCAGGAGGCCGACGTGGTGGTGGTCAATCACCACCTGCTGTTCGCCGACCTGTCGATCAAGCGGGAGGGATTCGGCGAGATCCTGCCCGGCGCGCATTCGTTCGTGCTCGACGAAGCGCACCAGATTCCCGAGCTGGCCGGCCAGTTTTTCAGTCTCTCGGTCTCCTCGCGGCAGCTGGTCGATCTGGAAGCCGATGCGCTGCGCGAAGCCGCCGGCGCCAGCGGCGCCAAGGCCGCACTCGATGCGCTCGGCAAGAACCTGGAGCGTGGCGTGCGCGACTTGCGCCTCGCGCTGGAACGGCATCCCAAGCGCGGCGGCTGGGAGCAGGTGCGCGAGATCGAAGACGTCGCGCTGTGGCTGGGCGTGCTCAACCAGGGCCTGACCCAACTCGAGGTCGCGCTGGAATCGATGGCCGAACGCAGCGACGGGCTGGCCGCCTGCCACGCGCGCGCGCAGGAGCTGTCCAAGCGCCTGCTGAAGCTGGGCACCACGCCGGAGACGGGTTGGGTGCACTGGTATGAGCTCAGCGAGCGCGGCTTCGTGCTGTCGGCCACGCCGCTGGATGTGGCCGAGCCTTTGAAGGAGTTCCGCGCGCAGACCCGCGCGGCATGGATCTACACCTCGGCCACGCTGTCGGTGGCCGGGCGCTTCGAGCATTTCACCGCGCGCATGGGGCTTGAGCATCCGCACACGCTGTCGCTGCCGAGTCCGTTCGACTACGAGCGCAACGCGCTGTGCTATCTGCCGCGCGGCTTGCCCGAACCGAAAGCCGCCGACTACACCGATCGCGTGATCGCCGCCGTGCGGCCGGCGCTTGCGGCCTCGCGCGGCCGCGCGTTCCTGCTGTTCACCTCGCACCGCGCGCTCAAACGCGCAGCCGAGCTGCTTGCCGATCTTTCGTATCCGCTGTTCGTGCAGGGCACGCGCCCACGCGCGACCTTGCTCGATGAGTTCCGCGCATCCGGCAATGGCGTGCTGCTGGGCGCGGCCAGTTTCTGGGAAGGCGTGGACGTGCGCGGCGATGCGCTGAGCCTGGTGATGATCGACAAGCTGCCGTTCGCCGCACCCGACGATCCGGTGCTCGAGGCGCGCCTGGCCGCGATCCGCGAGGACGGCGGCAACCCGTTCGCCGAGGTGCAGATCCCGGCCGCAGCACTCGCGCTCAAGCAGGGCGCCGGACGATTGATCCGCGACATCGACGACCGCGGCGTGCTGATGCTGTGCGACCCGCGCCTGCTCGGGGCCAACTACGGTCGGCTGTTCCTCGCCTGCCTGCCGACCATGCCGATCACGCGCGAAATCGTCGACGTCGAAATATTCTTCGCCCGGCATTGAGCTGCGGCGCATCCGGCGATGCGACAATCGCCGCATGCGCATCCTCGCCATCGAAACCGCCACCGAGGCCTGCTCGGTCGCACTGTCGGTCGACGGCGCGATCATCGAGCGCTTCGAGCTGGCACCACGGCGGCATGCCGAGCTGGTCCTGCCGATGGCCGATGCGCTGCTGGCACAGGCCGGCATCGGTAAACGCCAACTGGATGCGATCGCCGTGGGACGTGGGCCCGGCGCCTTCACCGGTATCCGGCTGGCGATCGCGATCGCGCAGGGCCTGGCACTCGCACTCGATCGACCGGTCGTGCCGGTATCGACGCTCGCAGTACTCGCGATGGGCGCGCGAGACGCCGGGCTGCCGATGCTTGCGCTGCTCGATGCGAGGATGGGCGCGGTGTATGGCGGGCAGTTCGTGCCGGATCGCGATGGGCTGGTGTCTGCGATCGCCGATGAGCAGGTGAGGTCGCCTGCGGATGTCGATGCACCGGATGCTGACGCGTTCGTGGCGATCGGCAGTGGTTACGCCGCGTACGCGGCGATTCTCGACGCGCGTTTCGGCGCTGCAATGCGTGCCGCGCACCCGCAGGCCATGCCGCACGCGGCAGATCTGGTGCGCCTTGCGACGCGCGATTTCGCGGCAGGTCGCGGCGTCGACGCGCTTGCAGCCCAGCCGGTCTATCTGCGCGACAAGGTCGCGCTGACGCTGGCCGAACAGGGCAAGCCAACGCCGCTGTAGTGGGTGCGGCGGGGCTTTCCGTGTCGCCGGTTGCTACCGCGACACCGGTCGCCGCCATGGCGGCTCCCACATCCATCGCCTCGACACCACTTGCTCTGTGTGGGAGCCGCCATGGCGGCGACTGCAACATCAGTCGCCCCGACACCACTTCCCCCCTGTAGGAGCCGCCATGGCGGCGACTGCAACATCAGTCGCCCCGACACCACTTCCCCCCGGTGGGA
>JBBSDI010000440.1:0-2323 GCA_038249585.1 Lysobacterales bacterium
AGCGGCAGTGCGCGGTCTTCGGCGGCGTCCGCTCCGCTGTCCGGCTGCGGACCAAAGCTGTCCGCGGACGCGCAGCGATTGCCCTTCGAGCCGGGATGAAGACCTTAAGGCAAGCGCAAACCTCGATGAATATCAGTGGATTGGGGTGTGCCAGCGGCTGGCTCGATCGGCATTCAAACCCTTGGCATGGCGGCTGCATCGGATCACCAGCAAGTCTTCCCGGAGAGCTCCCATGCGCCTGTCCACGCTGAATCGTCACCGCCTGCTGTCCGCGTCCCTGCTGGGGCTGCTGGGCGTGCTGGTGATTACCCGGAGCGAGGCTGCCGACAGCGTGGAGCCCGCCAAGGTGACGATTGCCAGCTTCCAGGTCTCCGGCAGCGTGGACGCGACGCTGGCTGCGAACATCGAGCGCCCGGCCTTGCCGCCGCAAAGCCCGCAGACCGGCGCACGCCCGTTGGACTGGCGCGCCATGCTGCCTGCCGTGAGCTTGCGCGGCCGCTACTGATCGCGCTTCCCCACCCTGGCCGGGCCCATCGATGGGCGTTGTGAGGTTCTCGACCGAAGCGGCCTAGCGGTCGAGCCGCTCGATGCCCTGCAAGCGGCCGTCGAGGATGCGCAGCAGGCGCAGGTCGCGGTCACGGCCGATGTCGTAGACCCAGTCCTCGCGGCGCACCACCCGCCGCCGCGCGATGCCGCGCTCGTCGCGGCGGGTCAGATCGCCGTAGCGCTGGCGGCGCTGCGCGGGTACGCCACAGCGTGCCACGATCACGCCCGCCGGCGTGCCTGCCGGCAGTGCATCGAGCCGACAGTCGCCGCCCAGCGTGGCATAGCCGTGGCCGAGCGTCTCCTCGCGAACCAGCCGATCGTCGATGAACACCAGCTTGCGCAGCAGCCGGTTGGGTCCGAAGTTGTAGTACCAGGCCTCGATGGTGCGCTCGATCCGCTGCTCCAGCGGGCCGTTTTCGCCGGCGATCAGGAACTCGCTGTAGCCATCGGTCCAATACGGCTCGCCGCAGCGTTCGCGGACTTCGATCGCGTGCTCGCCGCGATCGACTACCCGGCCGTCGCAGCGCAGCGCATCGGCGCTGCCGCTGGCGTGCAGCAGCGCGATCCACAGCAAGCCGCACTGCGCGCGCATCAGCCGATGCCTGCGCGCGCGCTCAGGATCGCGGCCAGCACGTCGGGCGCGTATTCGAACGAATCGTAGTACAGGCGCGATTCCGGCAATCCCGCGCCGATGAAGGCGCGCCGTCCGGCTTCGATCAATCCCGGCGGTCCGCTCATGTAGACATCGAACCCGGACAGCTCGGGGAAGTTCCGCAGCACCGCCTCGTGCACCAGCCCGGTCTGATGCCGTGCCGCTTCCTGTGGCGTGGGCTCCGACAGCACGGCGGTGGCGTACAGCGCGGGATGTCGCTGGGCCCACTGCGCGGTGAGGGCCGGCAGGTACAGCTCCGCTTCGTTGCGCACGCCGCGGAAGATATGCAGCGGACGGGTCGAGCCCAGATGCAGGAAATGCTCGACGATGGCCTTGATCGGCGCAAATCCGGTACCGCCGGCAACCATCAGCATGGCGCGCTCGGAATCCTCGCGTGGCACGAAGGTGCCCAGCGGGCCCTCGACGCGCAGCACCGCGCCGACCGCCAGCTCGCTGAATACCCATTCGGTAAAACCGCCACCGGGCACGTGCCGCACGTGCAGTTCGATGTGGTCGTTGTCTTCCGGCGCGTTGGCGATCGAAAACGCGCGGCGCTTGCCTTCCGCCAGCAGGATGTCCAGATATTGCCCGGCCAGGTAGCGCAGGCGTTCGCCGCGCGGCGGGCGCAGCAACAGGCGCATCACGTCGGGCGCGACCAGGTCCTTGGCGGTGAGCTTGAGCGCCATCTGGCGGCGTGGAAAGTCGACCACCGAAGGCACTTCGCGGGCGGCGATCACCAGATCGCTCAGCGGCACGGCCTGGCACAGCAGTGCCTGATGGTGCGCGCGTTCGTCGCTCGACAGTGCATCCGGCGGCTGGCCCGGATAGTGGCACTCGCCGCTGACCACGGTCGCCTTGCAGCTGCCGCAGCGGCCGCCAAGGCAGGAGTAGGGCAACGCCAGGCCCGCCCGGCGCGCGCCGTCGAGCACGGTTTCGCCGGAATGCACGCTGAAGCGCCGTTCGCTGCCGGCAAGGGTGATGGTGTAGGTCATGGGCGGTCCGGAAATTCCTTGCGCGCAGTTTAGTGCGCTGCGCGCCTGCGCCGTGTGGAAGTCGACAAGGCGGTGCCGTGGTTGCCTGGCAATCACTACTGGCACTGTGGGAGCCGCCATGGCGGCGATTGCA
>JBBSDI010000441.1:0-2320 GCA_038249585.1 Lysobacterales bacterium
CCGCGATGCGTTCGAGCGGGCCTATCTGCTGCACCTGCTCAAGCTCGCACAAGGCAGCGTGGGAAAGCTGGCTATAATGGCGGGCATGGAGCGCACCCACCTGTACCGCAAGCTGCGCGACCTTTCGATCGATATCCGCGCGACCGGACGCGACGGCGGTGTGCAAGCCAGCTGAGCGGGCGCGGCGCTCGCCCGAGACTTCGCACCGGCTGCCCGCTCGCGCGGGCATCGTTGTTTATGGGCGCCGCTGGTGCAGCGTGTCGATGCCTGCTGGTTTGCCGCACAGGTGCTGCGCACAATGAAGATCCTGATACTGGGCGCCGGTACGGTCGGCAGCTCGGTGGCCAGCGCGCTCGCTTCGGAAGACAACGACATCACGGTTGTCGATACCGACACCCAGAAACTGCGCGAGCTGTCGGAGAAGATCGACCTGCGCACCGTCGTAGGCCACGCCTCGCACCCATCGGTGTTGACTCAGGCCGGGGCCGAAGACACCGAATTGATGATCGCGGTGACCAATTCCGACGAGGTCAACATCATCGCCTGCCAGGTTGCCGACGCGATGTTCCGCACGCCAACCAAGATCGCGCGCGTGCGCGAGACCGAGTACCTGACCCATCCGGAACTGATCGGTCGCGGCCGCTCGTCGATCGACGTGGTGATCAGTCCCGAGCAACTGGTATGCCGGCATGTGCAGCGCCTGATCGAGTATCCGGGGGCGTTGCAGGTACTCGACTTCGCCGATGGCCGCGCCCAACTGGTCGCGGTGCGCGCGCGCGAGGGCGGCGCCTTGATCAACCATCCGATCAAGGACCTGCGAGGCCACCTGCCCTCGACGGTCGATGCGCGCGTGGCTGCCGTCTTCCGCGGCGGTCGCCCGGTGATGCCGGAAGCCAACACCGTCATCGAGGTCGACGACGAAGTATTCTTCCTTGCCGATCGGCGCGATATCCGCACGGTGATGAGCGAGCTGCGTCGGCTCGAGCGTCCCGCGCGCCGGCTGTTCATCGCCGGCGGCGGCAACATCGGGCGATCGCTGGCCAAGATCCTGGAGGGCAGCTACAGCGTGAAGATCCTCGAACGTTCGCGCGAGCGCAGCAAGACCCTGGCCGAGGACCTGCAGAACTCGATCGTGCTGGTCGGCGACTGCGCCGATGAAGACCTGCTGCGCGAGGAGAACATCGACCAGACCGATGTCTATTGCGCGCTGACCAACGACGACGAGGCCAACATCCTGTCCGCGATGCTGGCCAAGCGACTGGGCTGCCAGCGGGTGCTGAGCCTGATCAACCGGCCCGCCTACGCCGAACTGGTCGAAGGCGGGCTGATCGACATCGCCATCAGTCCACAGCAGGTGACCCTGTCGGCCCTGCTCACCCACATCCGGGCAGGCACCATGGTGCGGGTACATTCGTTGCGCCGTGGCGCGGCCGAGGCGATCGAGGCGGTCGCGATCGGCGATCGAAGAACCTCGAAAGTGGTCGGTCGCGCGATCGACGAACTGGAGCTGCCGCCGGCGACCACTATCGCGGGGATCGTGCGTGGGGAACAATTGCTGATCGCCCACCACGACGTGGTGATCGAACCCAACGATCACCTGATCCTGCTGCTCACCGACAAGCGCCAGCTCAAGAAGGTCGAGCTGCTGTTCCGCGCCGACGCAGCGCTGGTCTAGGCGCGAGCAGAAGCAACCCATGCGATTGTTCGTCGTCCAACGGATCGTCGGCGCCGTAATCGCGTTGAGCGGCGCGATCAGCCTGCCGCCGATCGCGCTGTCGTTGTACTACGACGACGGCATCACCAACGTGTTCATCAACAGCCTGGTGACCAGCCTTGCAGTGGGACTGGTGTTGTGGCTGCCGGTGCGCAATCGGCGCGAGGAACTGCGTCTGCGCGACGGCTTCATCGTGGTCTCGCTGATCTGGGCGCTTGCCAGCGCGGCATGCGCGATTCCGTTCATGCTGGGGCCCTCGCAGCTGGGGCTTGCCGATGCGTATTTCGAAGCGGTTTCCGGGCTGACTACGACCGGCGCGACTACCATCGTCGGACTCGATGCACTGCCGCGTAGCCTGCTGTTCTACCGTCAGAGCCTGCAGTTCATCGGCGGCATGGGCATCGTCATTCTGGCCGTGGCGATCCTGCCGATGCTGCGCATCGGCGGCTCGCAACTGTTTCGCGCCGAGACCTCCGGTCCTGTCAAGGACACCCGCTTGACGCCACGCATTGCGGAAACCGCCAAGGCACTTTGGCTGGTCTACGTCGGACTGACGATCATCTGCGCACTGGCATTCTGGATCGGTGGCATGTCCGCATTCGATGC
>JBBSDI010000442.1:0-2291 GCA_038249585.1 Lysobacterales bacterium
CTGCGCTGCCGCTTCGGTGAACGTGGTCACCACGATCTGCCGCGCACCGAGTTCGCGCTCGAGCAGCAGGCGCAAGTACAGCACGCTGATCGTCCACGTCTTGCCGGTGCCGGCGCTCGCCTCGACCAGGCTGCGGCCGTGTAGCGGCAGGTTCTGCCAGCTGACAGGCGGCGCGCTGCTCATGCCGAATCCGCGGTTTGCTGCGCGCCGATCAGCGCACCGATCTGCAGCGCCAGCGCGCACAGCCGCGCGAACTCCGGCGTATCCGGATCGTCCGGTGCACGCCCGGTGGCCAGCAGCCGCGCATAGCCGGGCGCATAGTCGCGCTCGCCGGTGCTGTGATCGCCCTGCCCGGCCCACGCTGTGGCCACGGCGCGTGCGACGGCTTCGGGCCCCTTGCTTGCCGCGGTCAACGCCGCACTGCTGCTGCGCGGGAAGTACCAGTCGGGCTGCACTTGCGCGGCGTGCCAGATATCCAGCAGACCGAGCACCTGCGCACGCAACTGCGGCAGGCGGCCGGCGTCTGCTGCCAGCGACTGCGCCCACGGATTCGGGCCACTGGTGGCGATCAGCGCCGCAGCAACGCGCGCAGCGGGGCGCGCCAGCGCCAGCAATGCCCATTCCAGGAACAGCGGCACCTGCTCGCGCAGTCCCAGCTTCTTGCCATCCTTGGCCGCGAGCATGGCCACGTGCAGTGAACCGTCGGGTGCGCAAAACACGCGCGAGAGCATGCCCTGCACCCGATAGCGACCCAGCACCAGATCGAGCACCTGCGGTGTCGCCTCCGGCATGCCGCGCGCGAACAGCGGCAACTCGCGCGCGGCCTGCAGCAGGCTGCTCGCGGTGTCGTACACGGCAGCGAAGCTGCGCTCGCCCAGACGCCCCGATGGCAGGATGCCGGACAGGCGCAGCCAGTCGGGTGGCGTACCCGGCACGTCATCGGCACCGCTGGCCAGCGCATCGAAGGCAAGCCGGCGCTCGATGCCTTCCATGCGCGATACCGCCACATCGAGCGGCTCGCTGTCTGCCAGCGCGTCATCGTCGAAGGCATCCAGGCGCAGCTTGAGGCCATCGACCAGCAACTGACGCGCGGGATCGGCGAAGTAGTTCAGCAGCGATCGCAACGGTACCGCTAGCGCATCATCACTGTATGCAGTGGTTTGACCTGCGCTGCCGACGAACGCGGGCGCCGTTGCGTTGTGCTGCCCCGCGGCGGCAAGCAACGGTCGATCATGCGACTGCAGGCGTGGATCGCTGCCGTCGAAGTAGCGGCGGTCGAAGGGCTGCAGCGGATGGCGCACCAGCCACGGCGCGCGCGCTTGCGCAGGCTCGAGCAGCGGATGCTGCGCCTGCAGGAAGGCCAGCAGCTCGGCCAGCGGCGCTGCGGGATTTCGCGGGCGGCCGTCCTGCGCGCCTTCGCCGACATAGCTCAGATGCAGGCGCGCGCGCGCAGCCATCAGGGTCTCAAGGAACAGATAGCGATCATCGCTGCGCGCATCGCGGTCACCCAGCCGCGGAAAGCGCGCCATCAGATCCAGGCCGCCATCGCTGCGCTGGCGCGGGAACGCGCCGTCGTCCAGACCCAGCACCGCGATCATGCGGAACGGCACCGCGCGTTGCGGCACCATGCCGCAGAAGGTGATGCCACCGGGCAGGTACGCCGCGCGACCGGGCAGCGCTTCGAGGCGTTCGCGCAGCACGCCGCGTGCGGTCGCGAAATCGATCGACGGATCGACACCGGCATCACCGATCTCGATACTCACGCCGTCGATCGCGCGTGTGAGCAGGGCCAGGGCCTCGCTCTCCTCGCGGTCGTCCGGATCGGCGCGCAGCAGACCGCTCGCGAGTCGTCGCAGGCGTTCGAACCAGAGCCGCGCGGGGTGCTGCGCTTTGGCATCGCCGCGCAGTGCATCGATCTCGCCCAACAGCCGATCCAGCGCACCGATCGCCTGCACCTGCGGCCCCTGGATGCCGGCTACCGGCAGCAGCTCCGGCAACGGCACCTCGCTGCCATCGCGATCCTCGCCGTAGACGAATCCCGCCAGCATGCGCGAAACACCCCATGCGAAGGTGTGCTCGCTGATCGCCGGCACGTCGAAGCCAGCGCGCGCGGCAGCATCCAGCCCCCACGCGACGCGTGCGCGTCCGAGCCAGCGGTCCAGCGCATCGCAGTCATCGGCATCGATTCCCAATGCACGCGCGACGGGTGCCAGAGCCAGCAGGCCGACGATTGCCGGCGCGCTGACCCGCGCGGTAGGCAATTCGAGCAGCGCGAGGAAGGCCTCGAATAC
>JBBSDI010000443.1:0-2272 GCA_038249585.1 Lysobacterales bacterium
GGTGTCTACCACCGCCGAGGCGCGCCAGTGGCTGGCCGAGAACGGTTTCGATCCGGCAATGGGCGCGCGACCGATGTCGCGGGTGATCCAGGAGCACGTCAAGCGCCCGCTGGCCGACGAGCTGTTGTTCGGCAAGCTGGTCAAGGGGGGCAAGGTCGGTATTGGCGTACGCGATGGCGCGCTGGCGATCGAGGTCGAGGCCGAGCCCGAAGCCTTGGTGGTGGAGTAAGCGCGCCGCCTGGCGGCAAAACGCCTACGACGGCACGGCGGACGAGGCGCGTCCGCCGGGTTCGACTCGCGCCCCGACCGTGGCGCTGCTAAGGTCCGGGACACTGTCAAGGACTCGACACCACCGAATCCGGGAGTCGCATGCGTAGCTTGCTGCCAATGCTTAGCGGCCTGTCCCTGCTGTTGTGTACCAGCACCCATGCAGCAACAGCGCCCGCTGAACCTCTCGATCCGAACGACCTGCTGCAGCCGCCCGCTGCGCCGCTTTTGACCGCGGCGACCGATGGCCGGATCGAAGCACGAGGTGGTGAGTTCGTATTCGTGTGGAACGACGACATGCTGCGCGATCTGGGCATGCGGCGAAGCGGAGCCTCACCATCGGGCGAGCAGCGATCGGAACGCGTGCCGCTGACCGGCGATTCGTCGATTACCGCCGGATTGCGCGGCAAGGGCCTGCGTCCATTGACCAGCGGCAACGGTGGCTTGGCGGGATCATTCCGCTTCACCGGCCGTGATGGCAAGACCATTGACTGGCGGACCCCACGGTTCACGGTGCGCCCTGGCGAAGCATTGCGCTTCGACTTCCAATCGACGGATGGGCGCGTGCTGTTCTATGCAGACCGGCTGATGTACGACCTCGTCGACGGCGGCAAGTCGTTCCAGATTCGCAGCATGGACCTTCGACTGGCGCCAGCGCTGGCGTTCGCGCTTGGGCACCCGGAGTTCGCCGACATCGCAGTCGCCGAGATCAAGGCCCTGATGCCCGTGGTATCGAGCGTCGCCGGCGATTCGCCCAAGGCATGCGGTGATCCGAACTGGCCAGGCGAGGCGGCACCTGCGGCGCAAACCTATCTTGCAGACGTGTTCATGACCACGTTCACAGCCCAGTACTCGCGCTGCAGGGCAGGGGCGGCCGGCGGCACCTGCGATGGGCCCGGCGGGGCCAGCGACGGGCAGATCGTGTTCACGCCATCGTCGACCTTGCTCAACAATGTGAACAACGGCACTCCAGTCGCAACTGTCGCCGGCGATCCACTGGGAACCAGCAGCGCACTGTATTCGGCCGACGTCGAGTGGGAGGCCAAGTTCACCAATGCCGTCGCCGGCCCGTATGGCGCGACCGATCAGCATCCGTATTTGATCTGGAACCTGTATCGCACCGACGCTGATGGCATCTTGCAGCAGGTCGGGCGCTCGGGAGTGAAGCATGCGTTTCTGACCATCAATGTGGGCAGCGGTTGCGAATCCTGTAACGGGGGCCACGTACTCGGCCGGTCGTGCAGCGACACCTATGGTGTCGGCAACAACGACAGTTCGAGCGATCTGGGCCCGCGCCGCGAGCTGATTCCGGCGCGCGGACAGTGGGGTCGCTGCCGCTCGATCTACGACCTCAACTGCGATGGCGCATCCAATGCCTCGGGCAATTCGACCTTCGATCAGCGTCTGATCGTGCGCGAATCGGCGCTCGACGTCGCTGCCAACGTCGGTGCGAGCTGGTTGTTCGAGTCGTGGTATCTGGTGCGCGAAGACATCAATATCTATAACACGATGGCCACGCGCCCGGTCACGCCGGCATGGAACGGCAGCATGTGGTCGGTCAGCAACGGCACACCCCTGCGCTTGGGTTCCGCGCTGGATCGATGGGTCGCAGCCGCGTCGGCCGGCGTCATCGCACGGTCCGACGAACTGGACACCGCCGAGGGTCATGCGAAACTCGGGCTGCGCGTCACCGACCTCGGCGGCGGTACCTGGCGCTACCAGTTTGCGCTGATGAACTTCGACTTTGCGCGCGCGGTGACCCAAGGCGCGGAGCCCAACCTCGAAGTGCTGCGCAATAACGGGCTCTCCGCATTCGCGTTGAACGTGGCTTCTGCTGCAACCATCAGCGACGTGCGCTTTGTCGATGGCGACCTGTCGTCGACCAACGACTGGGCAGCGACCCGCAGTGGCAGCACGCTGACCTGGCGCGCGCCGGACGTTGGCGCAAGCCTCAACTGGGGCAGTCTGGTCAGCTTCGGTTTCGTGGCCAACATCGGTCCGACCA
>JBBSDI010000444.1:0-2256 GCA_038249585.1 Lysobacterales bacterium
TACCGCATTGATGATGTCGTCCTTGCTGCCGCCGAGCATCGCGGTAACCACGGCGGTCGATGCGAGCCGGACCAGGATCACATGGTCCAGACCGACCCGGTTGAAACTGTTGCGCAGCGCATAGCAACCCTGGATTTCATGCGCCTTGATCGCGTGCGCGAGAACCTCGCGCACGGTGACCGGCGCACGCCCCTCGCGCTGCGCCGCCCGCGACTGCCAGTCGGCCACCGCGAGGATCGCACCGAGGTTGTCCGACGGGTGGCCCCATTCGGCGGCCAGCCAGGTGTCGTTGAAATCCAGCCAGCGTACTTGCGCGCCGATATTGAACGCAGCCTGCACCGGGTCGAGCTCATGGCTGGTGCCGGGCACGCGCGCGCCACCGGGCATGTTCGCTCCGGGCACGACCGGGCCGAGCATCTTCACGCACTCCGGAAACTTCATCGCCAGCATCGAGCAGGCCAGCGAATCGAGCAGCACGTAGCGCGCGGTCTTGAACGCTTCGGACGAGGACAGGTGGTAGTCGGCGACGTAGTCGGCGATATCGACCAGCGGCTGGTCGGGGTCCGGACGCTTGGCCGAACGGATGTCGTGGTGACCCATGGAATTCCTCGTCGCGCTGGCGCGGCTGCGGGTGGCCGCAAAAACCGGGGCGAATTGTGCCAGATGGACGGCTTGCTCCGTTACTCGGGTTCCACCACCTGTTGCGCGGGCCGGCCGCCGGGCGCGACCGATGCCACGATTGCGCGCGGCAACAGGCGCGGATCGGCGCGGATCGACTCGGCGAGGAAGTCCATGAAAGCCCGGATCCGTGCGACATGCCGCAGATCCGGGTGGGTCAGCAGCCACAGCTGGCCGCTGAATGCCGGATCGAGCGGAAACAGGTGCATGAGGTCGGTGCAGTATTGATCGCCCGGCATCACCGTCAGGCCCATGCCGGCCAGCGTCAGCGCGCGCATGGTGCCCAGATCGTTGGCGCGCGCGACGAACTGCCGCTCGGGAAAGTTGCGCCGCAACCATGCGAAAGGCGGCAGCCGCACCAGACTGTCGTCGGCACCGATCAGCGGAAAGCGCCCGAGATCGTCCATGCCCGTTGGCGTTCCGTGGCGAGCGAGGCTCTTGCGACCGGCGCACACGTACCACGGCAATTCGAGCAGCTTGCGACCGACCAGAAACTCCGGTGGGCTCTGCGTCGCACGCAGCGCCACATCGGCCTCGCGGCGGGTCAGATCGAAATCGTGATCGCCGGTGGCGATTTCGACCGTGATATCGGGATGGCGGTGGCGGAACTGCAGCAGATAGCCTGCGATGTAGTCGCTGGCCAGGCTTGCCGCCGTGGTCAGACGGATACGCCCGGACAGGCGATAGTCGCGGCCGGCGACAGTGCGCGCCAACGCATTGACCGAATCATCGACCGCCTCGGCGTGGCGGCGGATCTCCGCGCCCTCCGTGGTCGGCACATAGCCTTCCGGCAAGCGTTGGAACAGGCGCACGCCGAGCCGCTCCTCGAAGGCGTTCAGGCGCCGGAACACGGTGGAGTGGTTCACGCCCAGCGCCTGTGCGGCGCCGGCCAGGGTTCCGGCCCGCGCGATGGCGAGGAAAAAACGCAGGTCGTTCCAGTCCAGCTGCTCGCTCACGGTGCGTTGCCCTCCTGCCGCGCGAGGCGACTTCAGTCCAGCAACAGGCGCTCGATCACACCGCGGTGAATGCGACGCAGCCGCGCGAGGTCGTCGACGCGCACGTGCTCGTCGATCTTGTGGATGCTGGCATTGACCGGCCCGACCTCGACCACCTGCGCACCAAGCGGCGCGATGAAGCGACCATCCGAGGTGCCGCCGCCGGTATCGGCTACCGCCTCGATGCCGGTGACCTCGCGGATCGCCGCGCGCACCGCAGTGGTCAGCGGTCCCTGCGCTGTCGCAAAAGGCGCGCCGGAAAGCTCCCACTGGATGCGGTAGTCGAGCTCATGGCGGACCAGAAGCGCTTCGACGGCCTGCATCAGGCCCTCCGCGGTGGACGCAGTGCCGAAGCGGAAATTGAAATCCAGCGCAAGCTCGCCGGGCACCACGTTGAGCGCGCCGGTGCCCGCGTGGATGTTCGAGATCTGGAAGGTGGTCGGCGGAAACAGCGCATTGCCGGCATCCCAGACCCGCGCGGCGAGTTCCGCCAGCACTGGCGCCACGCGATGAATCGGGTTGACCGCAATCTGCGGATAGGCCACATGCCCCTGCACACCCAGCACCGTCAGATGCCCATGCA
>JBBSDI010000445.1:0-2233 GCA_038249585.1 Lysobacterales bacterium
CCATGGCAGCTCCCACCAGTGCTGCCATCGCCAGCGATGCCATCTGTGGGAGCCGGCATGCCGGCGACTGCGCCCTTTGATTCTGCGGCGACTCCGGTCGCTGCCATGGCAGCTCCCACAGGTGCTGCCATCGCCAGCGATGCCATCTGTGGGAGCCGGCATGCCGGCGACCGCACCCTGCGGTGCTGCTGCGACTCCGGTCGCTGCCATGGCAGCTCCCACCAGTTCCGCCATCGCCAGCGATGCCAGCTGTGGGAGCCGGCATGCCGGCGACCGCACCCTCCGCTGCTGCTGCGACTCCGGTCGCTGCCATGGCAGCTCCCACAGTGGGAAAGCGCTGTCATGGCCAGCGATGCCAGCTGTGGGAGCCGGCATGCCGGCGACTGCACCCTCCGCTACTGCGGCGACTCCGGTCGCTGCCATGGCAGCTCCCACAGGTGCTGCCACTGCCAGTCATTTGATCTGTGGGAGCCGGCATGCCGGCGACGGCGGAACAGCAGATCGCCACAGTCGCTGCTGTTCCGGATTCCGGGGACAACGGTTCGAACTCCTACATCCGGGTTGCCGCCTGCACGCATGAGATGCTAAGCAGTACTCCAGACACGAGCACGCAACGGCGCATGGACGCAATCTCCCGCTATACCTTGCAGCAAGCATTGCAGAGCAGCCGCCGCACGCGCGTGACGCAGCGAACGGTTGGGCCCTCGTGCGCGCCCGCAAGCGCTACGCGCGCATGCTGATCGTACCCCTGCACCGTCGTCCCAGCTGGGCCACCGTGCCGTGGGTCACGCTGGCGCTGGTGTTGGCCAATGTCGTGGTCTTCTTCGGCCTGCAGTCGGGCGACGACGCGGCATTCGAACGCGCCAGCGACTACTACCGCAGCTCAGGCCTGGCCGCCGTCGAGGCGCCGGCGATTGCCGAGCATCTGCGTGGCAGCGGCCACGCGCAGATCGCGGACTATCTCGAAACGGTAGCCGATCCCGAGCGCAGCGGGCTGGCGCTGGGCCTGACCGAGCGCGATCCCGAACTGATCGCGCGCATTCGCGACGCACGCCTGATCGATCCGGGCCAAGCCGAGCACGCCTACTGGGTCGAGCGGCGCGCGCAGCTTGCCAGGCTGCTCGGCGCGATGTTCACCACCAGTCACCTGTTGCACTACGACGCGCCGCGCGCCATGGCGCTGCTGACTTCCTCATTCCTGCACGCGGATTTCGAGCATCTGCTCGGCAACATGGTGTTCCTGCTGCTGCTCGGTGTGCTCGTCGAGGCCGCGCTGGGCGGCACGCTTTTCCTGCTGCTGTACCTGCTTGCCGCAGTCGGCGCATCCGCATTCTCGCTACTGCTCAACGACGGTCAGCCCGGCGGGCTGCTCGGCGCATCAGGCGCGATCGCCGGCCTGATGGGCGCTTTCTGCGTGCTGTGGGGCGTACGCAAGGTGCGCATCTTCTATTGGTTGTTCATGGTCTTCGGCCACGCGCGCGTGGCGGCGCTGTGGCTGCTGCCGGTGTGGCTCGGCTGGGAGCTTTTCAACTGGGCGCGCAACGATGGCGTCGGCGTGGCCTTCGATGCGCACGTGGGCGGCATCATCAGCGGCGCGATCGCCGCGCTTGCGATCCGTACCGCGCGCCTCGAGCGCCGCGACTACCTGGACAGCGAAAGCAGCGAAGATCACCGCAATGCGCTGCAAGCAAACGTGCGCAGCGCGCTCGGCTTGCTCGACTTCGGTCGCGCACGCGAATACGCAGCGCAGCTGCTGCGACTTGCCAGCGACGATCCTGCAGCGCATGAGCTGAGCTATCGCGCCTGGCGCGGCATGCCCCAGGCCGCCACCCTGCACGACAGTGCGCGCTGGCTGCTGCTGGACCTGCGCCGCGGTGGGCGCACGCCGGAAGAACACGTTGCGTTGTTCAACGATTACATGGAAGCGACCATGCGCAAACCGCGCCTGTCGGCGGTCGAACTGGCGACGCTGGCGCGACGCTGGATCGCGGCCGGCCAGCTGCTCGCGGCCGAACGCCTGCTGACCCGAATGGCGCAGCGCCAGCCCGCCATGCCGGGGTTGCCCGAGGCCTTCTTCGATCTGTGGCTGGCGCTGCGCAGCGCGCCCGACGGCAGCGATGCAAAGCGCGTCGCTGCCACGATCGAACGGGTGTTCCCCGACTCCGCGCAGGCACACAAGGTGCGCGCACCGCGCCAAAAAGGGGACGGAGGCAATTAAGGTGTGTCGAAGTCC
>JBBSDI010000446.1:0-2226 GCA_038249585.1 Lysobacterales bacterium
CTTCGATTCGATCGACGCGTACTTCGACGGCTATTCGATCCGCGGCGATCGGCTGGCCGCCATGCAGGTGCCCTGCGCAATCCTGACCGCGCGCGACGATCCGATCATTCCGATCGACGATTTCCACGCCCTGCAGTTGCCACCGCAGATCACGCTCGACATCGCGCCATACGGCGGCCATTGCGGCTTTATCGGCGATTGGTCGCTACGCAGCTATGCCGAGGATTTCCTCGTCGAACGGCTGGCAGCGGCTGGGCAGCAATCGGCATCGCAGCCTGCGCGGCGCACCCCGGCGGCATGACGCAGCCCACAAATCAGCCGGCGGTCAGCTGAGCAAAACGAAGAAACCGCGAATCACGCCCGGCACCACCAGCAGGACATCGAGCAGCACCCAGTTCCACAGCCCACGCTCGACATCGGCAGCGATCCCCGCGTACCAGCACGCTGGCAGCGCGAGGTAGAGCGTCATCGCGGTCAACAGGCGGGCGGCGCCGCGGAAAATGACTTCGATCGACCAAGGGCTGGTCGAGGATCCCGGCATCAGCCGCAGGGCTGGCGAACAACGACGATTCATGTGGCACTCCGTTGGCGTTCATGTACGCCAATCCACATTGCGTGCCAACGCTCCCAGAGGGTTTCTGAAACCCTCTCCCTATTGCCACCCCGCGAAATCCGAGCCCGGGACGCCCCCTGCGGCCCAAGAGTGCACGTTTCTTTACCGAATGGGAAGCGGTTTGGCCTTGACTCTGGTCGCAGCCTCGGGTAGGGCGTCAAACAAACGTCAAGACGGCTGGGGTTGTGTCGGAATCCCGGTCCGGCCGGGTTCCGCACTCACCCCGCCTGCAGCAGACCGATATCGGCGATCGACAGGAAGCGTTCGCGCAGATCGTGCAGCAGCCCGAGCCGGTTCGCGCGGATATCCGGATCGTCGGCCATCACCATCACCTTGTCGAAGAACGCGTCGACCGCGGGCTTCAAGGTGGACAGTTGCTTGAGCGCGCCGACATAGTCGCCGGCAGCCAGTTTCTTCTGCGCGATATCGCCCTGGTAGGACAATGCTGCGGCCAGCGCGCGCTCTTCGGCCATCTCCAGTGCGGTCGAATCGATGTGATCGGCGGGGCGATCGCCCTTGTCCGCGGCCTGGCGCAGGATGTTGCCGATGCGCTTGTTGGCCGCGGCCAGCGCTGCGGCCTCGGGCAGCTTGCCGAACTCGACCACCGCGCGCAGGCGACGATCGAAGTCGGCCAGATCGGTGGGCTTGAGTGCCAGCACGGCGTCGAAAGCATCGGCTTTGATGCCTTGATCGGCGTAGTAGCCGCGCAGGCGGTCGATGATGAAGTCGAACAGCTCCACAGTCTCGCGGTGAACCTGACGGTCTCGAAATGGGGTCATCGCTCGCGCACTAGCAAACATACCTTTGCCGCTACCACTTGCTGCGCCGACTGCGTGCACTGAACGAAACGCGGCGTCTATGGCTTCCTCGATCGCGGCAGGAAGATCCAGCGCAATCCCGCCCTCGATCAGCGTGCGCGCCAGGCCCAGCGCGTTGCGGCGCAGCGAGAAAGGATCCTTGTTGCCGGTCGGCTTCTGGCCGATGGCAAACAGCCCCGCCAGGGTATCGAGCCGCTCGGCGATGGCCAGCACACGCCCCAGCGGGGTGCGCGCAATGCCATCACCGGCAAAGCGCGGCTGGTAGAACTCGTCGATAGCCACGGCAACTTCGGGCTCGATCCCCTGCGCGCTGGCGTAGCAACGACCCATGGTGCCCTGCAGTTCGGGGAACTCGCCGACCATGCGGGTCATCAGATCGCACTTGGACAGTGCGGCGGCCTTGGTCGCCAGCGCGCCATCGACGCCGGTGCGATTGGCGATCACGCGCGCGAGTTCCGCAACCCGGCAGCACTTGTCCCACACAGTGCCCAGCTGTTGCTGGTAGGTAACCTGCTTCAGTGCCTCTTGGTGGTTGGCCAGCGGGGTTTTCAGATCCTCGTCGAAAAAGAACGCCGCGTCCGCGAAGCGCGGCCGGATCACGCGCTCGTAGCCGCGCTGCACCTCGCCGGGATTGCGGCTTTCGATATTGGCGATGCCGATGAACTGCTCGGTCAACCGGCCGCCGGCATCGAGCACGGGAAAGAACTTCTGGTTGGCCACCATGGTGGTGATCAGGGCCTCCTGCGGCACGCGCAGGAAGGAGACGTCGAAGCTGCAGGCGATGGGCGCTGGCCA
>JBBSDI010000447.1:0-2224 GCA_038249585.1 Lysobacterales bacterium
GATCGCGCAGGTCACCAGCAGGTCGTTGCCGCCGGGCCCGGGCATCGACAGAGCAAGCGTCGCGAGCAGCGCCTCGGCACGCCGCGCGGTCTCCTCGGCACCGCTGACCGGCGATAGCACCAGCAGCAGTCGATCGTCATCGGCACGACCCAGTTGGGCGCCAGTTCCGCCGGCCTCGGCAAGCCGCATGGCCAGTCTTGCGACCAGACTGTCGATTGCGCTGTCGCCCAAGGCTGCGCGCAGCGAGCGCACGCGATCCGGACGCATCGCAAGTACCGCGACCCGCTCGCCGCGCACGTCTGCCTCGATCAGTCGTTCGACCAGCCGGTCGACGAACAAGCGCCGGTTCGGCAACCCGCTGCGTGGGTCGAAAAAGCTCAGGCGCTCCACCTCCACCGTCGCGCCTTCCGCGCGCGCGCGTTCGTCAATCGTGCATCCAGATCACAAGTCCCGCGCCGATCGCGCACACTGCAGCGAGATCGATCAGCCCCAACCACGGTCCGTTCGGCAGCGATTCCAGTAGTCCCGGTACCGAGGTGAATGCGGCATTGATCAAGCTGCCGATACCGAAACACAGGAAGGCGATGGCCACCACGCGCTGTCCGGCGGCGGTCGCGCGCCACGGCTGGCCGGGCAGCAAGGCCGTTGCCACGTCCTGATAGGCGACTGCGGTCAGCACGTAGCGCAGGCCCTCGCAATGGACCAGGCGATCGCCACCATCGCCAGGTCCGAAGGCACATGCGACCCAGGCCGCAGCGCCGAGCACGATGGCGGCCGCGAATGCGCTGCGCGTCAGGAACGGTTGCGCGCTGCCGCCGGCGCGCAGCGCGAGCGTGCCGATGGCGAGCGCGCCGATGTGCAGGTAGGCGAACACTTGCCAGAGCAGCGAGAACAGTCCGCGCAAGCTCACAGGCGACTGCCCGGGCCGGACCAGCAGGATTGCGATCGCCGAGAAGATCAGGAACAGCGACATCGCGAAAAAGCCGGACGCCCAATACTGCTGGCAGGGCCGCCGATAGATCCGGTAGCAGTAAGAGAACATCGCGCCCAGCGCGAAACCCACCAACGCCTGCAGTCCCGAGACCGGTGCCGCGCTGCTGTGCGACGGGTCGATCATGCGAGGCAGGAATGAGCACGACGGGCGGGGACTTCCACGCTGGCACTATTGCGGTGGGTGGCGACAAGCGCTGCGTCGGTGGACACCCGAACAGATGATGCGTGATGCGCGGGACTTGTCGATGAGGTGCCTCGACGTGCTGGGTCGCACACATCGGAGCGGGGCCGGTGTGCGAAAATCGGGCGAGGACACGCTTCCGCGCGGTCGGCTTCAGGGGTACTGCATGGGTTCGAGGGCTTTGTCGATGATGGCCATCGGCGCGACATTGTTGGCGTTGTCGGGACCCGATGCCGGTGCTGCCGAGGGCATGTGGCAGCCGCGGCAGATGCCCTCGATCGCCGATCGGCTGGCGAGTGCGGGTTATGCCGGTGAGCCGGCCGCGATCGCCGATCTGGGCAAGTACCCGATGAATGCGGTGGTCAGCATCGGCGGCTGCACCGCCTCGTTCGTGTCCGCGCAGGGTCTGGTGGCGACCAACCATCACTGCGCCTATGGCGCCATCCAGTACAACTCCAGCGGCGAGCGCAACCTGTTGCGCGACGGATTCCTCGCCGCCGATCGCGCGGGCGAGTTGCCGGGCGATCCCAATCTGCGCGTGTTCGTGACCGATCGGATCAGCGATGTCAGTGCCGAGGTGATAGGCGCGATCGAAGGCGCCGGCGACGATCCGCGCGCCGTCTACGATGCCTTCGAAAGCAAGTCCAAGGATCTGGTTCGGACCTGCGAATCCGGCGGCAACCATCGTTGCGAGCTGTACGCCTTTCACGGCGGGCTGGAGTTCAACCTGATCCGGCAGCTTCAGATCAAGGACGTGCGCCTGGTGTATGCGCCGCGTTCCGCAATCGGCAAGTTCGGTGGCGATGTCGACAACTGGATGTGGCCGCGGCATACCGGTGATTTTGCTTTCCTGCGCGCGTACGTCGGCAAGAACGGCAAACCAGCGGTGTACTCGCGCGACAACGTGCCGTATCGGCCGGCATCGTGGCTGCGGGTCGCACCTGCGGGCGTGGCTGCCGGCGACTACGTGATGGTGGCCGGCTACCCGGGCCGCACCAACCGCTGGCGACTGGCCGAGGAGCTCGGCGATGCGATCGGCTGGAGCATGCC
>JBBSDI010000448.1:0-2214 GCA_038249585.1 Lysobacterales bacterium
ATCAGGGCAAAGAACGGCGCTCCCGCGAACGCGAGCAGCAGCAGCGCCAGCGCGATCAACCAGATCATGCGCCCTCGGCGGTGCCAGTGGTGCCGGACGCGGCGTTGCGTCGTACACCGACCGCGCGCAGTGCGAAGCGGATCGCCATCACGCCGAATCCGAGCGGCATCGCCAACTGGGTCACCCAGGTCGGCACCTGCGCGAAGGCGATGGTCTGCGATTCGTGCTCCAGCATCACCAGCCCGACCGAGTACCACGCCAGCAACCCGCAGACTACTGCAGCGAATCCCTGCGCCAGCAAACGGACGACGATGCGCGGCAAGCCGCTGAGCATGCGCGGGATGGCATCCACGCCAAGATGCTTGTCCTCGCGTGCGGCGAGCATGGCGCCGAACATCGCCACCCACAGCACCAGACAGCGCAGCAGCGGTTCGGTCCAGTCGACCCCTGAATTGAATCCGGCGCGCAGCACGATCTGGCCGCCCGCGATCAGCACCAACGCTGCGACCAGCAGGGTCAGCAGCGCATCTTCAGCACGATGCAGCGCATACCAGATCCCGCGGGCATGCGCGCCGACCTCCGGATCGTTCGCCTCCGCCATGGTCAGGAAGCAGGCGTGGCGCCAGTGCTGCGATGGGCTGCACGGTATGCGGCAATCGCATCGTTGACCGACTTCAGCATCGCTGGCGTGAACGCGCCTTCCTTGACCAGCTCGTCGATCGCAGTGCGACCGACTGCCACCCACTCGGCCTGCTGTTCCGGTGCGCTGGCGACGATCTCGATGCCCTGTTTGACCAGCACTTCGCGCGCAGAGACATTGTCGCGACGATTGTTCTTGCCGATCCGCTCGAACACCCGATTCATCTCCTCGCGCACGATTAGCTGGTCAGATGCAGAGATCCTGGCGAACACCTTGCCGTCGACCACCAGATAGCCCATGAGGACGGTCATCGGCAGGTCGATCATCTGCTTGAGCCGCGTATGCCACTGGAAAATGATCGCGCCGGACGGACTGTTGCCCACCGTCTCGACCAGACCCGTCGACAGCGCGACGTATACGTCGGCGGTAGGCAAGGTGACCGGTCGCACGCCGCCAGCCTCGAAAGTGCGGATAGACACCATGTCGCCCTGCGGCGCCCACACCTTGGTCGCGGCCAATTCCTGCTTGGTGCGGATTGGCCGGGTGCTCATCAGATACGCGAAACCGCCGTCGGCAACCCCCAGAACAGCCATGCCCTTGGACTCGATGCTGGCGCGCAGCAGCGGGTCGATGGTCTTGCGCACGGCCTGGATTTCCGCCTCCGACTCGAACAGGAAGGGCAAGGTCAGGATCTGCGCATCCGGATCCACCTGCGACAGTTCGGTCGAGTTCAATGCCGCGCCCTGCAACTGGCCGAGCTTGATCTTGCGCAGCACTGCGGGCGCATCGGATCCCATCACGCCGCCGGGGTAATAGCGGAACTGCACGCGACCCTCGGTCGCGGTCTTGATCGCATCGGAACCGGCACGCATCTCGCGCACCCAACTGCTGCCCTCGGGCGCCACAGTGGCGATCTTGATGGTGGTCTGGGCGTAGACGATGGGGCCCGGCAGCAGGGCCAGGACCATCAGCGTGGTGCGAATCATGGAATGCATGGAACGTCCTGTCGGAATCAGAAATAGTCTTTGCCGGATGCCTGCAAGTCCGTGGCCTGCTTGCGTGCGAGCGTATTGATGAGGGTCAGACCCGGCGCGCGCGGGTCGGCAGCCAGCACGTAAGCGAGCAGGCGGTCATGGCGCTCCTGATCGAACAGCAGACGCGCACAATACTGCGCATCGAGCACCCTCGCCATCTGGTTGCGACCATCCGACGCCATCAGCGCCTCGGCGAAATAGCGCATGCCGTCCTGCGGCTTGCCACCCAGGCTTTCCGGGCGCAGGCAGTTGAGCACGCCCAGATACATCGATGCCGAGCCGCCGTCGTAGGCAAGCGACAGCGCACGGACCCGACCGAGCAGTGCCTCGACCCGCGGCAAATCGGCGATGCGCGCCCAGTCGGAGGTATCCGACTGCAACACGCCCGCCCATGCAACGGCGAGTGCGTGCGCGAGCTCGATCTCGCGCGGACCGATGCGCTCCAGGGCGGGCAGGAACTCATCGTATGGCCGGTCGATCACCGCACACAGCGGCTGCGAACCGATACATACCGCGCGTCGCGCATAGGCCTCGGATTTC
>JBBSDI010000449.1:0-2213 GCA_038249585.1 Lysobacterales bacterium
CTTGTAGGTGCGGGTGCCGTCGGTTCCGGATTCCCGCAACTCGTGTACGCCGCTGGCGAGTCCCTGCCAAGCGAACGGCACCGAATACAGCTTGTTCGCGCCGACCACCAGCGCCTCGATATCGGTGGAGAACTGGAACAGTGCGTTGGGATCTGGATTCAGGCGCTTGAAGTCGACGAAGTTGTCGACCTCGCGCTGCAGGGTTGACTCGATCAGCTCTTCTTCCAGCCACTCCCGCATCACCAGCGTGATGCCGGCGAACGTACCGGTCAGCCCGACGCCGAACAGCAGGAACGCCAGGATGATGCGGCTTCTAAGCCGACGGCGGAAGCGCATCGGGATCGACGAGCGAATATCCGATGCCGTGTCGGGTATGGATCAGCGGCCTGCCGAACGGCTTGTCGATCGCGGCACGCAATCCGTGGATGTGCACGCGCAGCGAATCGGAATCGGGCAGTTCTTCGCCCCACACGCGCATCTCCAGCTCGCGTCGCGTGACCACCGACGGACTTGCCTCCATCAGCGCCGAGAGCAGCTTCAGGCCCGTGGGATTGAGCTGCAGCAGCTTGCCTTCGCGGGTCACGATCAGGGTGTCGAGGTTGTATTCGAGATCGGCGACCTTGAGCAGGCGCGTCTTCGGACCGCGCGAGCGGCGCGACAGCACCTGCAGGCGGGCCTCCAGCTCGAGCAACGCAAAAGGCTTGACCATGTAGTCGTCGGCGCCGGATTCGAAACCGGTGAGCTTCTGCTCCAGCGCGTCGCGCGCGGTCAGCATCAGCACCGGCGTGACCTTGCGTGCGTCCTGGCGCAGGCGCCGGCACAGCTCCAGCCCATCCATGCCGGGCAGGGTCAGATCGAGCACGATGGCGTCGAAATCCTCGCGCCCGGCCAGGTGCAGGCCGGTGACGCCGTCGGCTGCAAAATCGACGACGTGGCCTTTTTCGGCCAGGAAATCGCCAATGTTGGCGGCGATATCGGAATTGTCTTCGACGACGAGGATGTGCATGGCGGTAAGCATACGTTGCGGCGCGCCTGTGGGCGAGTGAGGGAGCGGCAACACGGGCCGCAGGGAACCTCTCCTCGCCGTACGCGTTGATCGAAGTTGGACCGCAATCGGTGCGGCGCGTTCCCGTGCACCGCGCTGATGCCCACAGCTCTCCAGCGTCGGATTATGGCGCCCGTCCGGCGCTTGGCCACCGTTTGCAGCAGGTCGAAAAAGAAGGCCCAAGGAAGCGCCATTGGGGGAACGCGCTCGCCTTGGGCCCAAGCTACTGCCCCGATTACCGCGAAACGCAGGTCCGGGAGATCCCGGCTCAGACGCTTCACGATGAAACCGACAGTAGCTACGTGGGCATTAAGCCGGGGTTAAATCGCCTGCAGCGGACCGGGGCTCATGCGCTGCGCCCGGGTTCCAGCGCTTTACCTGCGCCCGGCCATGCACTGCTGCGCATTTCTCGGCGCTCGACAGCAGAACAACGAAGCGTCGTAGAGCCGGCAGCCGCGAATGCGCGGGCAGCGGATCAGCCGGCACTGCCGCTTTTGCTCCGCTGGCGATCGCGCCGACGCAGACGCTCCTCGATGTACTCGATGATGCCGCCGGCCACGTCGACGCCGGTCGCGCCCTCGATACCCTCCAGGCCCGGTGAGGAATTGACCTCCAGCACCAGCGGCCCGCGCCGCGCGCGCAACAGGTCCACGCCCGCCACCGACAAACCCATGACGGCTGCCGAGCGCACCGCGGCATCGACTTCTGCCGCGCTCAGGGTAACGCCCTCGGCGCTGCCGCCTCGATGCAGATTGGAGCGGAACTCGCCGGCTTTGGCCTGGCGCTTCATCGCAGCCAGCACCTTGCCGCCAACCACGAAGCAGCGGATATCCGCGCCGCGCGCCTCGCGCACGAACTCCTGCACCAGGAAGTTCGCGTACAGGCCGCGAAACGCTTCGATCACCGAGCGCGAAGCAGACAGTTTTTCGGCCAGCACGACGCCGGTGCCCTGAGTGCCCTCGACCAGTTTGACCACGTGCGGCGGCTTGCCCAACATCGCCAGCAGATCGGTGGTGTCGTCGGGATTGTCGCCGAACACCGTGGCCGGCAGGTCGATGCCTTGTTGCGCGAGCAGCTGCATGCAGCGCAGCTTGTCGCGCGCGCGCAGGATCGCATCGGACTTGTTGAGCACCAGGGTGCCCATCATCTCGAACTGGCGCAGCACCGC
>JBBSDI010000450.1:0-2208 GCA_038249585.1 Lysobacterales bacterium
GACCGCCAGGCTGCGCTCGATCACCTCTTCGTCGGTGCAGCCACGCAGGTCGGCGACGCCATACTCGGTCACCAGCAGGTCGCGCAGATGGCGCGGGATGGTGGTGTGGCCGTAGTTCCAGACCACGTTCGACACGGTGCGGCCGCCGCTCTCGCGGGTGGCGCGCATCAGCATCGCCGAGCGGCCGCCGTCGATTGCATGCGCCATCGCGACGAAGTTGTACTGCCCGCCCACTCCGCTGACCACCTGGCCGTCGGCCAGACCATCGGACACCGCCGCACCGAGCAGGGTGTGCATCATGCAGGTATTGAAGAAGCGCGCCGCGTGGCGCTGCGCCACGTCGAGCGCCTCGCGCCCGCCGTAGAGTTCGTTGATCCACGATACGCGGGTCATGCAAAGGCCGTCCCAGTCCTCCCCGGACAGCGCGCGCAGCCACTGCTGCAGTTCGCGGCTGCCGAGCCAGAACGCCCCATGCAGATAGCGACCGCCGCGCAGGCGACGGCCATCCAGGTGCGCGGCCAGCGCCGCGCGATGCGCGCCATCGAGCAGATCCGCGCCGATCGATTTTCGGTCGGACAGGCGCAGCGAACCCTCATGCAGGATCGCTCTTTCGTCGACCAGACCGAAACGCTGCAGCCATTCCAGCGAGGGCCGATCGAGCGGGGTGCTGATCGCGCCGGCTTCGAGCAGTCGATCGAGCGTGCTGCCATCGGCCTGTGTTCCGATCGCACCGGCATTCAGCAGACGCTGCAGCGCCAGATCGTCGAACACCTGCCGCTTGAGGATGCCGGCGCGGCGCAGGTGCATGAAGCCATCCATCACCATCTCGCTGGCGCCGTACAGGCCGCGCTCGAAGATGCCCTCGTCGCCGATGGCGGTGGCAATCGCCGGTGGCGGGCCGCCGCGCAGCCGCGCCAGCGCATCGCGCCAGCGCTCGTTGTGCCGATGGCGTAGCAGCAGTCCATGCACGATCGCATCCGACAGCGCGCCGATACCGATCTGCAGGGTGCCGCCGTCGCGCACCAGCGCCGATGCGTGCAGCCCCAGCGCGTATTCGGCCAGTTGCACCGGCTCGCGCGGCAGCGCAAACAGCTGGTGCGCGCTGCCGGGCTCATCGAGCACCGCATCGAAAAAATCCATGCCGACTTCGGCATCGTGGCCCAGGAACGGCAGCTGTGGATGCACCACCGCCACGCAGTAGGGGCGCGGCTGTCCGGCGGCGGCCATGCGATCGAGCAGGTCGCGGGTGGTGTCGGTATTGCTCGACAGGCTCAGCCGATCGCCGCGCCGTGCGACCAGCTGCAGGATCGCGGTCGGTCCGCGCGCGGCAACCTCGCGTGCGACGTGGGTGTAGTTGATGCTCGCGTAGTGACGCTGCGCGTGCTGGTTGCCGAGCATCGAGGCCGACTGCAGGTAGAACTCGCAGATCCGGATGTTGGGCGGCACACGGTTTGCGCGCAGGTCCTCGATCCAGGCCAGTTCGGGGTAGTCGGCGCCGAAGTGGCGCGCGATGAAGGGTGCGGCGAACCGGCCTTCGAGGCCACCACGCAGCGGCGGGCGCGCCAGCGACAGTGCGGTGTACACAGTCAAGGACAGCGCAGGATGCGCGGCCACGTGCCGGTACAGCGCGTTGAGCAGCGGATTGGGCTTGCCCAGACCCAGGGGTGCGGCCACCACCAGCGCGGGACCGGCGCGCTCGACGATGCGCGCCACTGCGGTTTCGACACGATCGATGGGTTCAGCGGCTGCCATGGGGGCCCCCTTGCCCCCCGATGCTAGCGTGCGCGCGGGATTGCGGCTTGATGAAGGTCAATCGGCCACGACCCGCGCGCGCCTCATTTGCCGACCGCGATCAGGTCGAAACGCTGGCCGGGCGCCAGTTCGGCGGTCACCTCGTCTTCGATGCGATCGAGCGCGATCAGCCGTGGGCACAGGGCCTCGGCGCGCGCTTCCAGCGACTCGGCGCGGCCTTCGACCCTGCGCTCGATCTCGCGCTGCATGCGCTCGGCGCGGGCTTCGAGTTCGCGCGCGGCCGCCGCGTCGCCGGAAAGCGCCAGCCGAACCGCAGTGCCGACGATGTCGCCGATCAGGGTCGGCAACAGCTGCTCGACCGCATCTTCGATCACCAGGTCCAGATCGCCCTCATTCCAGCCGCGACCCTTGAACGCATCGTCGACCTTGCGCCGCGCGACGATCCGCGCGGTAGCC
>JBBSDI010000451.1:0-2201 GCA_038249585.1 Lysobacterales bacterium
CAAGCCAATCTCGACACGATCAAGAATCCCGATCTGATCAAGATCGGGCAGGTGATCGTGATTCCCGCCGATACCAAGGCCAAGACCTGAACGTACTGGAGAATGCCCCAATGAATGCACCCGTAACGCTGCTGCGTTTCGTCGCGACCGCCGTGTTCGCGATTGCCCTGGCCGCCTGCGGCAAGCAGGAACCTCCGGCACCCGCGCCGATGCCCGCACCGGCGCCAGCGCCGGTCGCCATGCCAGCCCCCATGCCGGTCGCACCTGCCGGTGTGCAGGTGGCGAGCATCGATCTGGGCACTGCGGCCAGCCCGAACCAGCTGGCAAAGGATCCCACCGCGACCTTCGCACCGACCGGGGCGATCAATGCCGTGGTCTCGACCACCGGCACTGCGGCCTCCGCCACGCTCGCGGCCAAGTGGACCTATCAGGACGGGCAGACCGTCAACGAGACCTCGCAGACCATCGCGCCAACCGGTCCTGCCAGCACGACCTTCACCATCGAAAAGCCCGATGGCTGGCCGGTCGGCAAGTATAAAGTCGAGATCACCCTCGACGGCCAGCCGGCCGGTAGCCGCGAGTTCGAGGTCAAGTAAGCCGATCCGCCGCGTCGTGCATGGGCACGACGCGGCATCGGGTACGCACGCACGCGTCGAAGTTGCGACGCGCGCCAGCTTTGCCTGCGCGTGCTGCACGCTATCCTGCGAGGCATGAATTCCGTTGCGCCGACGTTGATCAGATCAGCAGCATGCCTGGTGCTCGCCATCGCCAGCACCGGCGTTGCTGCACAAGACGCGGTGCTGGTGTTCAGCCGCACGCTCGGCTTTCGCCACGGCTCCATCGCCGATGGCGTGAGCATGCTGCAGCAACTGGGTGCGAGCGCCGGCTTCAGCACCGAGTTCACCGAAGATCCCACCCGCTTCAATGCCACCGAACTGGCCCGCTTCCGGGCGGTGGTGTGGCTGAGCACTACGGGCGATGTGCTCAATGACACCCAGCAGGGCGCATTCCAGGCCTGGCTGGAAGGCGGCGGTGGTTATGTCGGCATCCACGCCGCGGCCGACTGTGAATACGGCTGGTCGTGGTACGGCGCGCAGGTGCTGGGCAACGGCGCATGGTTCTTGAGCCACCCCGCGATCCAGGCCGCCACCGTGGTGCGCGAGAGCGCCGACGATCCCTCGACTGCGCACTACCCGCCAACCTTCGTGTTCACCGACGAGTGGTACAACTTCCGCGCCAATCCGCGCGCGGGCGCCAGCGTGCTGTTGCGGCTCGATGAGGCGTCCTACCAACCGGGCAGCGGCGCGATGGGTGCCGATCATCCGATCAGCTGGAAGCGCGATGTCGGCTCCGGCCGCGCGTGGTACACCGCGATGGGCCATCGCAGCGAGACCTTCGCCGATGCCGGATTCCGCCAGCATGTGCTTGGTGGTGTGCAGTGGGCGATGGGTAGTGCCGCGGTGTTGTACGCGAATGGCTTCGAAAGCAACTGAGCGCGGCGCGCGCTCAGTAGCCCGACCACCACGCGCTGCCGAGCGGACTGCTCGCGACGGGTTCAAAACCATCCACGAACAGCGCCTCGTCGACTACCACGAACTCGGTCAGCGCCTGATGCGCGCGACAGCGCAGCGGTGGTGGCTCGCTGCATTCTTCGATCAGGAACGCACGAAACAGCACCGCGCCGGGCGCGCTCAGCGGCGCCTGCCAGACGAACTGCAGCGCCGACTGCGGCTTGGCCACGGCGCTGGTGTGCGACAGCGCCCACTCCCCGCAGGCGGCGATCGGTGGATCGGGCAGCACGATCTGGTACAGCGGCCCGACCGAGGGCAGGAAGCTGCCTGCGCCGCTGAACGCCCCGGACTTCGCCCACAGCAGTACGCCGAGCGCGCGCCGCTGGGGGTCTGGATGGCTGATCCGCAGCGCCAGCGTCTGGCCCGCGACGTAGGTGCTGCGCACGACCGCCAGCGACCAGCCGCTGGGCGGCGGGCTGACCACCATGTTCGCCATCGGTACCAGCGGCAGGCCGTTGACCTCGCACATCGGTGCCCGGTTGCTGTGCGCTGCCGTAAGAGATGGCGCCAACAGCACAGCCGTCATCCAGACTGGTGTCGATCCGCGCGATGGATGCATACCTGTGCGAATGCTCCCGAGCCTGCCGTTCGCGCCATTCTACGGTGCATTTGCGCGGGTTGCCGGGTGCG
>JBBSDI010000452.1:0-2165 GCA_038249585.1 Lysobacterales bacterium
GCTATCAGGCGTTGGCCGCGCCGCTGCCGCAGGGCGATTTTCCGCTGCTGCGCAATACGCGTCTGGTTCGCGCCAGCGATGGATTCCGCATGCATGAAGTCGACGGCGAACCGAATGCCCTGACCCGCATCGAAGTGCTCGAACGCGGCGCTGAATGCTGGCGCTACGCGCTGTACCCGCACAGCGGCAAGATGCATCAGCTGCGGGTGCACATGGCCGCGCTCGGCGCGCCGATCGTCAACGACCTGTGGTACCCGCATGCGCACCCGGTTGCACCCGACGACCATGCGCGCCCGCTCAAGCTGCTCGCCCAGTCGCTGACTTTCGTCGATCCGATCGATGGCTGCGAACGAGGTTTTGAAACCCGGCTGCGAATCTAGACTTCAGCATCGAATCCGGCCTGCGGTTACTCTGGTTGCGTGAACGGTAGCCGCGCGGAATTGCGCCGAAATACGCGGTGAACAAGCGTTTCCGCGCTACCCTCACCGCGTTGAGGTTTGGTCCCGTCCATGCTGAAGTGCAGCATATGGATTCCGGTCGAAAAGCCAGGCCTTCGTTGCGTCAGATTTTGGCGCAGCGGTTGCGTGGAAATTTCCAGCTCTCGATCATCACCCTGTTCGGGTTGTGCTCGGTGCTGGTGATTGCGCCTTTCGCGATCTATCGCGCGCTGTCGGCCGAGTGGACGGTCGCGGCGCTGGACTTCACGCTGGTGCTGGCGATCATTGCTGCATGCGCCTGGGCCTGGCGTACCGGCGAGACGCGGATGGTCGGCATCGTGATGTCGGTGGTGTATTCGTGCGGCGTGATCGCAAGCTCGGAGATGCTCGGCATCGTTGGTGCTATCTGGATCTACCCGGTCGCGGTGGCGAATTTTTTCCTGGTCGGGCGCCGCATCGCATGGCTGATCACGCTGGTCGCCATCGCGGTGCTTGCGACCCATCCGGAAGGCGCGGAGCGTCTGGAGCTGACAAGTTCGTTTGTCGCGACTGCTCTGCTGGTGAGCTTCCTTTCGTTCATCCTGGCCAACCGCACCGAGGCGCAACGCGTGCAGCTCGAGCAGTTGGCATCGCACGATCCCCTGACCGGTGTTCTCAATCGGCGCGCGATGGCCGAAGAGCTCGCGCGCGCCGTCGAGTTGCGTCGACGCGGCGGCCTGGATAGTTCGCTGGTACTACTCGACATCGACCATTTCAAGCGCATCAACGACTGGCACGGTCACGCCGCCGGCGACAAGGTATTGATCGACTTCTGCGAAGTAATGCGCCGGAATGTGCGCGCGGCGGACGTGATCTTCCGCTTCGGCGGCGAGGAATTCCTGATCCTGCTGCCCGGCATGACCGACCAGGCGCTCAAACCCTTCATCGAGAAGCTGCGCGCGCAGGTCGCCGCCGAGCTGCAAACGCCGAGTGGTCCGATCACGGTATGCGCGGGCGGCGCCAGCTTGCGTCCCGATCATGGCTGGGAAGAATGGATCAAGCGCGCGGATACCGCGCTGTATCGCGCCAAGGCCGCGGGGCGCAATTGCAGCCAGATCGAGTGCTAGTCGATGATTCAGCCCGCCATGCTCAATGCGTGGTGCTGCCCAATGCCAGTTGCGCCAGACGCTGCAACTGCGGCCAGCGATAGCGCGGGTCGCAGGCGCGCAGTACCGGGCCACCACCGCGGGCGCGGTAGGTGCCGTCCTCGGTCGGTTCGAACTGACACCCGTCGCTGGTGATCGATACCGGCATCGGATCGTCACCGAACGGCGCATCGAGGTCGTCGATGTCGAGGAGCAGGAAGCTCGCGCACAGGATCTGTACCGCGCCACTACTGGCCAGCGCGGGAAAGCGCAAACGCAGGGTTCGCATCGCATACCTCGCAGTCGCGGATGACAGCGGGATTGCAGCAAGTGGTGTGCCGGCGCTGTGGGGCATGATCCGGTTGCCAAGCCGGGCACGATCGGGCAGAGGGTTCGATTGGGCCCGTGGGGTCGCTGTCAGGAGCGGCAGCCGGGAATCGCGCTGCCCGGTTGCGGCGACGCACGCGGCAAACTGGGTCATCAGGTGACGCGTCGCGTCACCTCGGGATGGCGCAAGATCAGTCGTCGGTATCGAGGCCGAACGCCGGAATCCCGACGCCGGCGGCGACACGCAGGGTATCGAGCAGGGCAACGCTCCAGTCCA
>JBBSDI010000453.1:0-2161 GCA_038249585.1 Lysobacterales bacterium
CTGGGCGTCAGCCACGTGCTGGAAGGCAGCGTGCGTCGTGCCGGCAATCAGGTCCGCATCACCGTGCAGTTGATCGAAGCGGCCAGCGACAAGCACCTGTGGGCTGAAAACTACGACCGGCCGCTGGATGATGTGTTCGCCATCCAGTC
The DNA here is from genome assembly GCA_038249585.1 of Lysobacterales bacterium. Lineage (GTDB taxonomy): Bacteria > Pseudomonadota > Gammaproteobacteria > Xanthomonadales > Ahniellaceae > UBA4656. The sequence continues at coordinate 150 of JBBSDI010000453.1, forward strand.
CGAAATCGCGCTCGCCATCGCCGACCAGCTCGAAATCGCGCTGAACCCCGCGCTGCAGGGCGCGCTGGGGCAGCGCTATACCAACAATGCCCAAGCCTATGACCTGTACCTGCGCGCCATCGCGAAGCGGCGGGTGTGGCGCGGGGCAGAGAGCACTCGCGCGATGATCGCGATGCTTGAACCGGCGATCGAGCTGGACCCCAACTTCCTGCAGGCCCGCGTCGCGCTGGTGGAGGCCTACGGCCGCATCGTCTGGTTTGGTGCGGACGCAGATGGCGCGTTCGAGGCCAAAGCGCGTGCAATGCTTGCGGACATCGTGCGGCGCTGGCCGGGTGATATCGAGAGCCGCTTGGCCCAGGCGCAGTTCGACTACACGGTGCAACGCAACTACGCAGCGGCGCTGGAACAATTCAAGGCCATCGAGGCCGAGCGCCCGAACGATGCCTTGGTCGTCAGCTATGTCGGCGCCAGCCTGAAGCGGCTCGATCGTTTTGCGGAGCAGCTGATCGCTGCGCGCCGCGCGGTGCAGCTCGATCCAGAAGCGCAAACCGAGCAATCACAGCTGGTGCTCGCCCTGATCCACAACGGCCTCGCAGATCAAGCCATCGCGCTCGCCGAGCAAAACCTGCAGCGTTGGCCGGAGTTGCCGTTAAGCCACTTTCATGTGGCATTGGCGAAGCTCCATCTGCGCGGTGAGCGCGCACCCTTGCTGCTGCTGTCAAATCTTGACTTGGTCGGTGCCCCCCTCGGGACGTTGGCGCTCCACGCCGCCGCCCGCTTCGCCGACGGCGATATCGATGGCGCCGTGGCCACGCTCGCCACCACGGACACGACCCTTTCGAGCTGGGATGCGAACTGGCTGCTGGGCGCGCAAGCGGAGCTGCTGCGACTGGCGGGCCGCGAGGCGCAAGCGCGGCCATTGGCACTGCGGGCGTTCAAGGCGGCCCGGCAGCTGATCCAGGACGAACGAACCGGCCCCCCGGAGTTCCAGGCAACCAGGTTCGCGCAAGCCGCATGGATAGCCGCGCTGGCGGACGAGCCAGAAGCCGCGCGCGCTTGGCAAGCCAAGGCCCTGACCGCACCGGCAACCGCGTTGGAATCCCAACGACAACGCGCCTTGGCGCTGTCGCGGATGCATCGCTGGCTCGGCAATGCGGATACGGCCTGGGAAACGCTGAAACCGTTGGCGGGGCACCCTGTCTCGCTGACTAACAACCAGCTGCGCGGCCTGAAGCCGTACTACGACGCCCTGTATGGCGAGTCGGCCGGCTACCGGGCCTACATGGGGGCATTGGAGGTGCCGCCGTGAACCTGCTGGCCGAGCTCCAGCGCCGCAACGTCATCCGGATGGCCGGGCTCTATCTGGTCGGTGCGTGGTTGATTGTGCAAGTGGCCAGCACCGTGTTTCCGGCGTTCGACCTGCCCGCGTGGGCGCTGCGCGGTGTGATCCTTCTGCTGGCGATCGGGTTTGTCCCGGCGCTGATCTTCAGCTGGGTATTCGCGCTCACGCCAGATGGTTTGAAACGCGATGACGACGTTGAACAAGCCCAGTCCACTGCGCCACGAACCGCGCGGCGGATGGATCGCATGCTGCTGGTGGTGATGACGCTGGCCTTGGGCTACTTCGCGGTGGACAAGTTCGTAGCGGCGCCGGGACGCGTCGCGCAACTGGCCACGACAGGAATCGAATCCGGAAAAAGTACCGCAGCCGACACCGGCGCAGCCGCAGCGCGCGGCATCGCCGTGCTGCCCTTCGACAACCTCAGCCCCGATCCGGACAACGCCTTCTTCGCCGGCGGCATCCATGAGGAAGTGCTCACGCGGCTGTCGCGCATCAACGATCTGCGGGTGATCTCGCGCACGTCGATGGAGAACATTGCGCGCGAGGATCTGCCGTTGCCGGAAATCGGCCGCCGCCTGGGCGTCAGCCACGTGCTGGAAGGCAGCGTGCGTCGTGCCGGCAATCAGGTCCGCATCACCGTGCAGTTGATCGAAGCGGCCAGCGACAAGCA
>JBBSDI010000454.1:0-2153 GCA_038249585.1 Lysobacterales bacterium
CGAGGCCTACCCGGACCTCAAGGCGAACCAGAACATGATGCAGCTGTCCGAGGAGCTGACCACGACCGAGAACAAGGTCGCGTTCGCGCGCCAGGCCTACAACGACTCGGTCATGGGCTACAACAACAAGCGCGAGGTGTTTCCCAGCAGCATCGTGGCGAACATGTTCGCGTTCACCGCCGCGGCTCTGCTCGAGATCGACGATCCGGCCAAGCGCGAAGTGCCACAGGTGAAGTTCACCTGATTCGGGCGCGACGCGTCGGGCGGTAATCTCCGCGCCGCGCGTCGCCAGCCGCATGGACTTCTTCGCCCAGCAAGCGGTAGCCCGCAGTCAGTCGCGTCGGCTGCTGGCGCTGTTTGCGCTGGCGGTCGTGTGCATCGTGCTGGCGATCGACGCGGTGGTGCTGGTGATGCTGGTGCAGGGCATGGACGCCGAGGCGCGCGCCGCCGCCGAGGGCAATCTGCTGCGCCCGCACCTTGGGCCCCTGCTGGTCAGCTCGCTGCTGACCCTCGGCGTCATCGGCATTGCCAGCCTGGTCAAGATCGGCAAGCTGCGCGGCGGCGGTGGTGTGGTCGCGCGCGAGCTGGGCGGCACCCTGGTGTCGATGGATACCGGCAATTCGCGCCATCGCCGCCTGCGCAACGTGGTCGAGGAGATCGCGATCGCGTCCGGGGTGCCGGTGCCCGAGATCTACGTGCTCGAACACGAGCCCGGCATCAACGCCTTCGCCGCTGGCTGGTCGCCCGCGGATGCGGCCGTTGCGGTCACCCAAGGCGCGCTCGAACAGCTCACCCGCGATGAGCTGCAGGGCGTGATCGCGCATGAGTTCAGCCATGTGCTCAACGGCGACATGCGGCTGAACATCCGCCTGATGGGGGTGCTGTTCGGCATCCTGGTGATCGGCATCGCCGCGCGCGAGTTCCTGCTGCGGGCACGCGGCGGTGGTCGCGATGGCGCGGCGCTGCTGGTGATCGCGCTGGCGGTGATGATCATCGGCTATGTAGGGCTGTTCTTCGGCCGCCTGATCAAGGCCGGCGTTTCGCGCCAGCGTGAATTTCTGGCCGACGCCTCGGCGGTGCAGTTCACTCGCCAGAACCAGGGCCTGACCGGCGCGTTGAAAAAGATCGCAGGCACCGCGGGCGGATCCAAACTCACCGCTCACGATGCCGAGGAAGTCAGCCACATGCTGTTCGGCGATGGCGTCGGATATTCGCGGCTGTTCGCCACCCATCCGCCGCTGATCGAGCGCCTGAAGCGGCTGGATCGACAGTTCAAGCCCAGCGAGTTGGCGGCTTTGACGGCGAGCCTCGCGCGCAATCCGCCGACCGGCGAGGATGACCCGGACGCGGCCGCGCCAAGCGGTTTCGCCGCAGCTGCGCCTTCTGGTGCGGCCCCGCCACCGCTGCCGGCCGCAAACTCTGATGTACGCCTGCGCGCGCGCGGCGTGATCGCCCAGGTCGGCAATCCCGCGGCGGATGATTTTCGTGCGGCGGCCAGTATCGCCGCAGCGATCGAGCCGGCGCTGCGTGAGCTGGCGCACGCGCAGGCGACTGCGCCGGCACTGGTCGTGGCGCTGGCGCTGGATGCCGACAGCGCGCTGCAGGCGCAGCAGCTGGCGTTGGCCAGTGCAGCTTTCGGCGCGCCGTTCGCGGAAGAAGTATCCAACCTGGTCGGGCGCCTGTCCGGCCTGCACCCGCTGCAAAGACTGCCGTTGGCGGCGATCGCGTTCCCGGCGCTGCGGCGTCGACCCAGCACGTGGATGGTGCGCTACATCGACCTGCTCGAGCAGCTCGCCCACGCCGATGGCAGCGTGCACCTGCACGAGTACTGCCTGCTTCGCCTGCTGCGCACCCAGCTCGGCGACTCCATGAACCCTTCGCACAGCGGCAAGCCTGGCAGCCACCGGCTATCCGAGTCGAAGGCGCAGATCGCCGATCTGCTCGGCGTACTGGCGAGCTCGGGCCATGCGAACACCGAGTTCGCGCGGCGCGCCTATCTGGCGGGAATCCTCGCGATCTTCCCCACCGGCGCGCCGAACTACACACCGCCGAACGACTGGACCGCCGCACTCGAGCGCGCCTGGCCCGCGCTGGATCGGCTCAATCCAGCCAGCAAGCAGCTGCTGCTCGAAGGCCTGGTCAAGACCATCACC
>JBBSDI010000455.1:0-2034 GCA_038249585.1 Lysobacterales bacterium
CAAGGGCGGCCATGTGCCGCCCTTGGCATTTCTGCGGCGTGGGTTTGCGCGCCGGGCGCGGGCGCGCACTGCGCGAACGTCGGATTGCACCTGTCGCCGTGCCGGCGTAGCGTGAGCCGATGATTCGCCCCAGCACCGGCCCATTGCCCCACGATCCGCGCCGGCGGCTGCGCCTGATCAGCTACAACATCCAGGCCGGTGCGAGCACCGCGCGCTATCGCGAATACCTGACCGGCAGCTGGCAGCACGTGCTGCCGCACCCGAACAAGCGACGCAATCTCAATGCGGTAGCCGAGTTGGTGACCGCCTTCGACATTGTCGCCCTGCAGGAGGCCGATGGTGGCAGCCTGCGATCGGGTTTCAACAACCAGGTGCAGTATCTGGCCGAACTGGCGCAATTCCCGTGGTGGAGCCATCAGGCCAATCGCAATGTCGCAGCACTTGCTGCGTCCAGCAACGGACTGCTGTCGCGGGTAGAGCCCAGCGAGGTGGTCGACCACAAGCTGCCGGGTGCGATTCCCGGCCGGGGCGCGCTGGCCGTGCGCTATGGCACGCCACGACAGGGGCTTCTGGTGGTGATCGCACACCTTGCGCTGACCCGCAACGCGCGCCGCAAGCAGTGCCACTACCTGGCCGAGCTGATCGGCGACCGCCCGTATGCCGCCCTGATGGGCGATCTGAACTGCACGGCTGCCGACACCGAGCTGCGCTACCTGTTCCAGCACACGCGATTGCAGCCGCCAGCGCTGTCGCTGGAGACGTACCCGAGCTGGCGACCGCGGCGCGCAATCGACCATATCCTGGTCACCGACGGGCTGGATTCGATCTCCTACGAGGTGCCGCTGCTGCGCATCTCGGACCACCTGCCGGTAGCGCTGACCGTGGCCCTGCCGGACGCCTGCCGACTGGCCTGAGTCGGGCCTAGGCCGGATACTGCGCCGGTGGTTCGAACTCGAGGGTGGCGATTGCGCCGCCGCCCTCGCGTGGTGCGAGGCTGACCTGCCAACCGTACAACTCGCACAGCCGCCGCACGATGGCCAAGCCGAGCCCCGCGCCGTTGCCGCTGGTTTTTTCGCCGCGCACGCCGCGCTCGAACAGCTTCGGTGCCTCGCCCGGCGCAAACCCGGTGCCGGTGTCGGCAACCACGACACGGTGCGCTTGGATGCGCACATCGACCCGCCCGGATGGCGTGTACTTGAATGCATTGCCGATCAGGTTGCCCAGCGCTACGGCCAGCACCGACGATGGCGCGGCCACGGTAGCGGGCGCGTCGCGATGCACCTGCACCTCGACCGGCTTGTTGCCGATCTGCGGGCGATGGGTTTCGATCACCTGCTCGACGACCAGTGCCACATCCGAGGTCTCGCCATCGGTGGGCGCTGCGCGCTCGCTACGCGACAGCAGCAACAGCGCCTGGGTCAGTTCGGTCGACTGCCAGACTGCGCGGTCGATGCGGCGCACGCGCTCGCGGGCTTTATCCGGCAATCCTTCCTGCGCGAGCAGCAGTTCAGTGGCACCACGAATCACCGCCAGCGGCGTGCGTAGTTCATGGCTGACATCGGCGTTGAACTCGCGGTCGCGCACCACCAGGTCGTTGAGCCGCTCCGAGTAGCCGTCGAGCGCAGTCGCCAGCTCGCCGACCTCGTCGTCGGCGAAGTGCGGCGCCAGCGGCGGCGGGCGCTTGCCGCGTTCGAAGCGGCGTACCCGGGCGGCCAGATCGGTCACTGGACGCAGCACGCGCGCCGACAGCCACACCGCGATCAGCAGGCTCAACGCCGCGAATCCGAGCACCGCGACGATCAAGCCACCGACCAGCTCGTTGCGGGTGCGCCGCTGCTCGGTGACGTCGTAGCGCAGGAAGCCCCACATATCCTCGTCCTTGCGCACGGCCAGCTTGTAGGTGCGGGTGCCGTCGGTTCCGGATTCCCGCAACTCGTGTACGCCGCTGGCGAGTCCCTGCCAAGCGAACGGCACCGAATACAGCTTGTTCGCGCCGACCACCAGCGCCTCGATATCGGTGGAGAACTGGAACAG
>JBBSDI010000456.1:0-2026 GCA_038249585.1 Lysobacterales bacterium
CGCCTTGGCATTCCTGCGCGGCCTGCCTGCCGGGCGCGTGCTGTACTGCCATGTAGCAGGCCACTACAACCAAGCGCCCGACCTGCTGGTCGATACGCACGGCGCGCCGGTCATCGATCCGGTGTTCGATCTGCTCGCACACGCCTACGCGCATGTCGGACCTGTGCCGACCCTGCTGGAGCGCGATTTCAACTTTCCGCCGGTTCGCGAGCTGTACGACGAGCTGTCGCGAGTGCGCGCGCTGCAGCACGCGGCCACCATCGGCAGCGCCGTCGCGCGCGCCGGCTAGCAGCAACGCCTCGTGCCCGCCCTGGCGCATTTCCAGCAGTTGCAGTACGCCTTCGCCGCGCACCTGCGCGACCCGGCGCATGTGCCGGCTCCCGCAGGCCTGGAGGATCGCCGTGTCGCGATCTATCGCGAGCTGTTCTACAACAATATCGAAGGCCTGCTGGCGGGCAACTTCCCGGTGATCCGCAAGCTCACCGACGATACGCGCTGGCGTGCACTGGTGCGTGCTTTCCTCGCCGAGTACCAAAGCCACACGCCGCTGTTCACCGAAATCGGGCGGGAGTTCCACGGCTTTCTGGAACAGCGCGCCGAACAAGGCAGCGACGATCCTGCGTTCCTGGCGGAACTGGCGCACTACGAATGGGTGGAACTGGCGGTGTCGCTCGACGAGGGCGATATCGATGCGCTGGCGCACGATCCGGATGGCGATGTGGTGGTCGGCGTACCCGTGCTCTCGCCGCTGGCCTGGCCGCTGGCCTACCGCTTTCCCGTACACCGCATCCGCGAGGATTTCCAACCCGCCGACGCACCGGCAGAGCCGACCTTGTTGATCGTCGCGCGCAACCGCCGCGACGAGGTGGCCTTCATGGCCGTCAACGCGCTGTCGCTCACGCTGCTCGAGGTACTGAACGAAAAGCCGCACGCCACAGGTCTTCAAGCGCTGGATCGAATCGTCGCTTCGATGGATGCGACGGTTCGCGATGCAGCGATGGCGGCCGGTGCCGATATCCTGCGCGCATTCCGCACCCGCGACGTCATCCTCGGCACGCGCGTCGACTGCTCGGCAGTCGACGCTGTTGGATAAGTCAAGCGATGGCAGACCCGCTGCATGTGTGGGCCTGGTTTGACGCTCTGCTCGCTCGCGCGTCGACCCTGCCAGCGAGCGGAGGGCACTGCTTGATCCGGGAGCCTGGGCACTGGCAGCGACCGTGTTCGGACAGCCGTTGTTGATGGTGCTTCCGGCACTGGGCGCCGCACTACTGGTGCTGGCCGCGATTCTGGGCGTGAGCGCCATCCGCACGAGGCCCTGAATTAGCGCCCGCATGGCCGCAGGCGCTGGCCATCGGCTATCCTGCACGGATGAATGCAGCCGCCAACACGCCGCGAATGGTCGACCGCTTTCGCGGCTTCCTGCCTGTGGTGGTCGATGTCGAGACCGGCGGTTTCGACGCCGAACGCGACGCCCTGCTGGAGATCGGCGCGGTACCGGTGCTGATGAACGCCGAGGGACTGGTGTATCCCGGCCCGCCGGTGTCGACCCACGTGGTGCCGTTTCCGGGCTCCAACATCGACCCGCGTGCATTGGAGATCACCGGCATCGATCCCACCCATCCGTTCCGCGATGCGCGCGAGGAACGCGAAGCGCTGGACCTGATCTTCCAGCCGATCCGCAAGCTGATGCGCGAAACCGAATGCCAGCGCGCGATCCTGGTCGGCCACAACGCCGCCTTCGATCTGGGATTCATCAACGCAGCCATTCGCCGCACCGGCCACAAACGCAGTCCATTCCATCCATTCAGCGCCTTCGATACGGTGTCGCTGGCGGGTTTGGCGTTCGGCCAGACCGTGCTGTCGCGCGCGGTGGCCGCCGCTGGCTTGGAGTGGGACGCCGACGAGGCGCACTCGGCGGTCTACGATGCCGAGCGCACCGCGCAACTGTTCTGCCGCATCGTCAATCGCTGGAAGTCATTGAGCGATGCCTGGGGCGGCGCCAGCGCGCTGCCGTTGAGCGCCTGAG
>JBBSDI010000457.1:0-2015 GCA_038249585.1 Lysobacterales bacterium
CCGCCGTCGCGCATCCTGCGCGACGGCGGCTCTCCGGGGTGTCCTTTGGGGGTGCAGGGGAGATTTGGACAAGCAAATCTGTCTTGCTCGCGCCGCGGCAGCGGCACGAAACCGCTTTGTTTCCACCGCCAGAAAACAAGAGCTCGGCTCTGAAAAAACACGCAAAGCGACCCGAGCCAGCGGCACGATATCAACCCCCGAACCCAATACAATCCCGCCATGAAATTCACCATCCACAGCATCGACGGCGCCGCCCGCCGCGGCACCCTCGATTTTGCGCGCGGCAACGTCGAGACACCGGCATTCATGCCGGTCGGCACCTATGGTTCGGTCAAGGCAATGATGCCGCGCGATGTGCGCGCGCTCGGCGCGCAGATGATCCTCGGCAATACGTTCCATCTGTTCCTGCGCCCGGGGACCGAGGTCATCGAGCGCTTCGGCGGGCTGCATCGATTCATCGGCTGGGACGGCCCCATCCTCACCGATTCCGGTGGTTTCCAGGTGTTCTCGCTGGCCCATCGGCGCAAGATCAGCGAGGACGGCGTGTGGTTCGCGTCGCCGGTCGATGGCGCCAAGGTGTTCCTGTCGCCGGAGGAGTCGATGCGTATCCAGCGCGCGCTGGATTCCGACGTGGTGATGATCTTCGACGAGTGCACGCCGTATCCGGCCACCGAAGCGCAGGCCAGCGCTTCGATGCAGCTGTCGTTGCGCTGGGCCGAGCGCAGTGCGCGCGCGCACGAGGGCAACCGCAACGCCCTGTTCGGCATCGTGCAGGGCGGGGTGTTTCCAGCCTTGCGCGAGCGCTCGGCCAGCGGACTGGTTGCGATCGGCTTCGATGGCTATGCGGTCGGCGGCCTGGCGGTGGGGGAGCCCGAGCACGAGCGCAATCGCACCCTCGAGGACACGGTGCCGCTGCTGCCGGCCGATCGCCCGCGCTATCTGATGGGCGTCGGTCGGCCGGAGGACATCGTGGAAGCGGTGCGCCGCGGCATCGACATGTTCGACTGCGTGATGCCGACCCGCAATGCGCGCAACGGCCACTACTTCACCCGCTTCGGCACGCTGCGCATCCGCAACGCGAAGTACGAATCCGATCCGTTGCCGATCGATCCCGAATGCGGCTGCCACGCCTGCGCGAGCGGCTTCTCGCGCGCCTACCTGCGGCATCTGGACCGCTGCAACGAGATCCTCGGCTCGATGCTGGGCACGATCCACAACCTGCACTACTACCAGGACCTGATGCGCGGGCTGCGCGAGGCCATCGCCGAACGCAGGCTGGAGTCCTTCGTGGCCGCGTTCCATGCCGCGCGGGCCCCGCTGGCGACGGCCGGATGATTCGCTTTCGGCTGGCGGCCCTGCTCGGGTAAGCTTGTCGGCGTCATGAGCCCGACCCGCCAGTCCGCCCGAACCGCCGTGTATCCCGGCACCTTCGACCCGATCACCAACGGTCACGCCGATCTGGTGACACGGGCCGCACCGCTGTTCGACCGCATCGTGGTGGGAATCGCCGAGAGTCCCGGCAAGGGTCCAACCTTGCCGCTGGCGCAGCGCATCGCGCTGGCGCAGCAGGCGCTGGAAGGCCTGAGCAACGTGGAGGTCCTCGGCTTCGACTCGCTGCTGGCGACCTTCGTCAACGACGTCGGCGCCGGGGTGATCCTGCGCGGATTGCGCGCGGTGTCCGACTTCGAGTATGAGTTCCAGCTGGCCAGCATGAACCGTCATCTGATTCCCGAGGTCGAGACCTTGTTTCTGACCCCGGCCGAGCAGTACAGCTTCATCTCATCGTCGCTGGTGCGCGAGATCGCGCGCCTCGGTGGTGACGTGTCGGGTTTCGTCCATCCCTCGGTGCAGCAGGCGCTGCGCGAGCGCTGGCAGCGGGCGTAAGGCCGCTGCGTCCGTGGTCCGCATCCATTAGAGGTTTTTCATGTCCCCAAGCATTCGCCTCGTTGTCGCCGGCGCGTTCGCAGTGGCACTCGCCGCCTGTCAGAAGACCGAACAGCCGGCCGCAGCGCCGA
>JBBSDI010000458.1:0-1981 GCA_038249585.1 Lysobacterales bacterium
GGCGCGATCAATGTGCCGCTGGCGGGCAACCTCCAGCTGGCTTTCAGCGAGCCGGTGAGCGTCAGCGGTGCGTGGTATGCGATCAGCTGCGCGAGCTCGGGCAGCGTTGCGGCATCGGTCGGCGGCGGGCCGCAGAACTGGTCCCTCGACCCGCTATCGAACTTCGCAGCGCTCGAGCTGTGCACGCTCACGCTGCAGTCCACCCTGATCGGCGATCTGGACGGACTGGCTGATCCACTGTCGGGATCGGCCACTATCGGCTTCACGAGCGGCTCCTCGTCGACCGATTACTACGCCGGTGTGAATACCACTAGTCCCGCCGCGCTGCGCAGCACCCTGCACGCGCTGATCGACGATCACACCGCGTTCCCGTACAGCTCGAACACCGCTACCGATACGTGGGACATCCTCGAAGTAGCCGATCAGGATCCCACCGACACCAGCAAGGTGCTCGACGTGTATCGCAACCGCAAGTACACCAAAATCGTCGACCGCTCCGGTGCGACCGGCCCTGGCACCTACAACCGCGAACATACCTGGCCGAACTCGCTGGGCTTCAACGACCTCAGTGGCCCGGATGCCCAGTCACGACCCTACTCGCCCTATGTCGACACCCACATGCTGTACCTGTCGGCATCCGATTACAACGGCAATCGCGGCAACAAGCCGTATGCGACTTGCTCGGCAAGCTGCAGCGAGAATCCGACCGACGCCAACAATGGCCAGGGCGGTGGCAGCGGGATCTATCCTGGCAATTCGAACTGGGTGCAACAGCCCGACGGCAACACCGGCACCTATGAAGTGTGGACACGCCGCAAGGGCGATATGGCGCGCGCGATCCTGTACATGGACATCCGCTACGAGGGCGGCAGCGCCGCCAACGGGCAGCCGGAGCCCGACCTGATCGTCACCGACAACCGCGGCCTGATTGCGCACACGCCCAGCGGTCAGGTCCCGGCGCTGGGCTACATGGGACTGCTCAGCGCGCTGCTGGCATGGCATGCGGCAGATCCGCCCGACGCACAGGAGCAGCTGCGCAACGAAGTGATCTTCAGCTTCCAGGGCAATCGCAACCCGTTCATCGATCGGCCGGAATTTGCGGCGTGCCTGTGGCAGAACCAGTGCGCACCGGGCGACAGCGTGTTCGGCAACGGATTCGAGCCGTGATCGGCGACGTTCACGCGCCGCCGATCAGGCGTGCGAATTCGCCCGCAGCACCGCGCCCGCCAGCGCGCTGCCGCTGAGCCACGCGTCCTCGACCCGTGGGCCACGCAGCCAGTCGCCGGCAAGGCCCAGACCGTTGTCCGCATCGTAGGCATACTCCGCGCCGACCGTGGGGTCGGCGAGCGCGTAGAGCCAGCGGTGGGCGACCGCGGTCGACACGATGGGCTCGGCCTCGCCCAGTGCCTCGCGCCACGAGTCGATCAATCGCGCACAGACCATTTCGGCGGCGGTCTCCAGGTGCGCAACCGACCAAATGCCCCGCGCCTGAAGTACCCAGTGCAGTCCCTGCGCTGATCGATCGGGCTTGCTGTCATCAAGCGCGAACCACGCCAGCGGGCCGCTATCGATGCGCGCCGCGTCGAACGCCAGTGGCAATCGAGCGGCCAGTCGCAGCATGACGGTCCAGCACGGCTGCATCGACGCCGATTGCGCGCGTTGCAGCAGCTTCGGGCTCGCGGCAAGCAGCGGCACGGCCTGCGCCGGCGGGACCGCGAGCACCACGACATCGTGCTGGCCAACCAAGGCCTGCCGCTCGTCGAACAGCTGCCAGCTTCCGTCGATGCGGCTCAAGCTTGCGATTCGCACAGCGCAGTGCAGCGCAATGCCCTCGAGCGCGTCGCGCGCCAGTGCGGTCATCGAAGGTATGCCGACCAGTCGTTGCGACTCGGCGGATCGACCATGCAGCGGATCGGCAGCCATGTTCAGCATCCGCGGTCGCCACTCCGCGGCTATCCCACGCGCACGCCAATCCGCGACC
>JBBSDI010000459.1:0-1976 GCA_038249585.1 Lysobacterales bacterium
CAGATAGGCCGGCTCCATGAAGTAGTCCGCGATCGTGCGCAGCTCCGGCATGAAGCGCCACGTACGCAGCTCGTTGGACACCGCGTCGAACACCGAGGCGGTGGTGGTGGCCGAATACTGCGGATACAGCGGCAGCACCAGCAGGCGGCGCAAGCCCGACTCCTGCATCTGCCGCAGCACGTCGGCGACCGACGGCGTGCCGTAGCGCATCGCCATACGCACCTGCAGTCGCTGCGGGTCGCGCTCGACGCCCAGGTGCTCGCCAAGGCGACGGGTCAGGCTCTGGGTCAGGCACATCAGTGGCGAGCCTTCGGCAGTCCACACCGCCGCGTACGCCTTGGCCGAACGCGGCGAGCGCAGGGTCAGGATCACCCCATGCAGGATCAGCCACCACAGCCAGCGCGGTAGTTCGATGACCCGCCGGTCCCACAGGAACTCGGCCAGGTAGCGGCGCACGGCTTTGGTGGTGGGCGCATCCGGGGTGCCCAGATTGACCAGCAGGACGCCGGTGGAATCGGGCTGGCGGTGGCGGAAGTGGGGTCGGCCGAGGTAATTCACGCACAAACCTAACATGGGAGCTGGCGACGGATGTTACCGGTGCAGGCGTGACGGACTCCGTAGCCGCCGTTTGCCGCTGCAGCCCGCGGGGGCTGGCCTTGGCATCACCTAAGGCTTTGACGAGCCTCGCTTTGCTGCTATCTTCCCAGCATCCGGGCCTGCGCCTGGATTGACGATTGCCACGAATCCGGCCCAACAAGAGCGGATCGAAGACGATGGAACCGGGATTGCGCCGGCTGTTCGGAGCCTTGCTTGCGATGCTGCCCCTGGCAGCGGTCGCGCAAACGCCCGTGGATGCGCCGGATCGCATCATCAAGTCCGGCAACCTCGCCTACATGGCCGGGTTCAACCGCCTGTACCGGCTCGATCTGTCGACCGGCGCGGCAACGGTCGTCGGCACCGGTTTCGGTACGATCGGCGGCGCGGCGGTGTCCGATGTGAAGGGACTCACCTTCGCCCCGGATGGCACCTTGTATGCGTTCGCCGACAGTCCGCAGGCATTGTTCCGAATCAACACCGCCACCGGCCGCGCCAGCCTGGTCGGCCAGTTCCGCGAGAACGGCCAGCTGTTCGACCTGACGAACAATCTCAATGCCACGATCGTGTTCACCTGCTCGGGCAAGATGCTGATGAGCTCGCGCGTGCAGCGCAAGCTGTGGGAAGTCGATCCGGCAACCGCCGCGGTAACCACCATCGGACCCCTGGCTCCCGCGATCGGCGGCATGAGCGCGTTGGGCACCGACCTGTATGCACTGGGCGTGGCGGGCAGCGAAGGCCTGTTCACGATCACCGAGTCCAGTGCGCAGAGCAATCGCCGCAGCAGTGCGCTCGACGGCCGCAATATCGCCGGCGGCGCCATCGCGTTTGCTCCCAATGGCCGTTTGTTCGCGGTGTTCGACCTGTTTCCGCAGCGGCCTGCTTTGGCCGAGCTGGCTCCGGCATCCGGTCAGATCCTCAGCGAAGTCGTGCTCACCGGACCGCAGCTTGGCGCCGGCAACGACGATCAGGTCGTGCGCGCGCTGGCCATTTCCGCCCCGGTATGCGCGCCGTCGGGGTTTGGTGGTGCGACCGCAATGCCGGTGCCGGTGGCTCAGCCCAATGCGCTGATCCTGCTTGCCGCGGGCTTGGGGTTGTTCGCGCTCGCAGCGCTGGGCCGACGCGTCGCCCGACCTCGCTGATCCCTCCGCCGCCTCGCGGCTGGCGCGATCGCGTCTCGGCCGTTGCAGCGCGCTTCAGCGCACGCCAGCCATGCTGCGAGCGTCCGGTCTAGCCGAGTTCCATTCCTCAGCATCACGGAGTACGCCCATGCGACTGATTTCCTTGCTGATTCTGGCGCTTGGCGCGACGGCGGCCAGCGCGCCAGTGGCAGCCGACGACGAGACCGAGCGCACGCGCAACGCGGTGCGCGTGCTCGAACA
>JBBSDI010000460.1:0-1910 GCA_038249585.1 Lysobacterales bacterium
CTGGTTGGGCCGGTGGTGCCATAGCAACCACCCAGCACATTGGCGCACACGATGAAGTCGCGCTCCGGGTCCAGCGCGCGCCCGGCGCCGAACAGCGGCCCCCACCACGCGTCGGCGTCCGCCGTGCCGGTGAGGGCATGGCAGACCACCACCGCGTTGTCGGCAGCCGCATTCAACTGGCCCCATGTGCGGAAGGCTACGGCGAGTGCTGGCAGCACGACGCCGGACTCGAGCGGGATGTCCCGCCCGAGCTGCAGCCGCCGGGTGTCCGGCGACAGGGCGAATGCGCTCACGCCGCAACCGCTACGCGCGCCACCCGCAGTGCCTCGTCGAGATCGAGCTTGATGTCTTCGATGTGCTCGATGCCGACCGAGATGCGCACCAGATCCGGCTTCACACCGGAACTGATCTGCTCGGCCTCGCTCAACTGCTGGTGGGTGGTCGACGCGGGATGGATCACCAGCGTCTTCGCATCGCCCACGTTGGCCAGATGCGAGGCGAGTTGCACATTGTCGATGAACTTGCGCGCGGCGTGGTAACCACCGCGCACGCCGAAGGTCAGCACGCCGCCGAAGCCATGCCGCAGGTATTTTTTTGCCAGCGCATGGTATGGATTCTCTTCCAGCCCGGGATAGTCGACCCATGCGACATCGGGATGGGTCTTGAGCCAGCGCGCCAGTTCGAGCGCGTTGTCGACATGCCGCTGCACGCGCAGCGAGAGCGTCTCCAGCCCCTGCAGCAGCAGGAATGAATTGAATGGCGATTGCGAGGAGCCATAGTCGCGCAGGCCCTCGACGCGCGCGCGAATCGCGAAGGCGATGTTGCCGAACGGGCTTGCCGCGCCAAAAGCCTCCCAGAAATCGAGACCGTGGTAACCGGGCGCGGGCTCGGTGAACAGCGGATGTTTGCCGTTGCCCCAGTTGAACTTGCCGGCATCGACGATCACCCCGCCGATGGCCGTACCGTGGCCACCGATCCACTTGGTCGCCGAGGCCACCACGATGTCGGCTCCGAAGTCGATCGGTCGGGCGACGAAGCCGGCCGCGCCGAACGTGTTGTCGACCACCAGCGGAATGCCGTTGTCGTGCGCGATCTTCGCCAGCATCTCGAAGTCGGGGATGTTGAAGCGCGGATTGCCGATGGTCTCGACGTAGATCGCCTTGGTCCTGGGCGTGATCGCGCGGCGGAAATCGTCGGGATTGTCGCCGTCGACGAAGTGCACCTTGATGCCCAGCCGCGGGAACTGCACCTTGAACTGGTTGTAGGTGCCGCCGTACAGATACGAAGTCGAGACCAGCTCATCGCCCGTTTGCAGGATGGTCGACAGCGCGATGAACTGCGCGGCCTGGCCTGAGGCCGTTGCCACCGCGGCAACACCGCCTTCGAGCGCGGCCACGCGCTGTTCAAAGACATCGGTGGTCGGGTTCATCAGTCGCGTGTAGATGTTGCCGAACTCCTTCAACGCGAACAGGCGCGCGCCATGATCGGTGTCGTTGAACGTGTAGCTGGTGGTCTGGTAGATCGGCACCGCGCGTGCGTTGGTGCCGGGCGCGGGGGTCTGGCCTGCGTGGACCTGCAGGGTCTCGTAGCGGTACTGGCGGGTGGTGTTGCCCATGATCGTGGCTCCTGGTGAGTGAGTTCGCCGAGGAATCGCGACGTTGAAAGCCCTGAAAGCAAAAACCCGCAGGGCTTGCGCCGTCGCGGGTCTCGGGGTGTTGCGGTCTAGGGGTGTTGCGAGTTCTAGACGGGCCGATCGCCGCGCGGGTGGATGCCCATGCACATGCAACAGCACATGCAGGCAGGAACGCGGGCGGTGGCGGTCTGGTGCTTCATCGCGATACAGAGATACATCGGGCGGCGAGACGCTGTCAAGTGCTGCGGCGCGTTCGCCGCGTTATGGTGCGCGACGC
>JBBSDI010000461.1:0-1885 GCA_038249585.1 Lysobacterales bacterium
AAATGCGCGCTGGCGGTAGCCGAGTTCGGCTGCACCGCCTGTGTCAACTACAAGGAGCCGGATTTCGAAGATCAGCTGCGCGCGGCCTGTGCTGGCGGCATCGATGTGTACTTCGACAACGTCGGCGGCCGCGTGCTGGAGATCGCACTGTCGCTGCTCAAACCGCGCGCGCGGGTGATCCTGTGCGGTCTGATCGACCAGTACAACGCGGCCGAGCGCCCGCCCGGGCCGAATCTCGGCCCGGTGATCGGCGCGCGCGCGACGCTCACCGGGCTGGTGGTCTACGACCATCTCGAGCGCTATCCGCAGCTGATCGAGGAGGTCGCGCCACTGCTGCGCGCGGGCAAGATCCGCTGGCGCGAGGACGTGCGGCGCGGGCTGGGCGCAGCACCGCAGGCCTTCGTCGACCTCATGCATGGGGCCAACAGCGGCAAGGTGCTGGTGCGGGTCAGCGGCGATGCCATCGGCGGGCGTCCGGACTGGTGACCACGGTCGCCCGCCACTTCGTGCGACTCGGTGCGCGCACCGCGCACTGCCGCATCGCCGGCAGCGGGCCGGCTCTGCTGCTGCTGCACCAGTCGCCGCAGAACTCGCGCATGTGGCTGGACCTGATCGAACGCTACGCGCCGCGCTTGACCGTGATCGCACCGGACACACCAGGTTTCGGCGATTCCGATCCGCTCGCGGATGCGCAACCGGGTATCGCGGATCTTGCCGCCGCAACCCTCGAGCTTGCCGATGCGCTGGGGCTGGAGCGCTTCGCGGTGTTCGGCATGCACACCGGTGGCTTGATCGGGATGCAGCTGGCATGGGCAGCGCCGCGGCGGGTGGCGGCCTTGATCGTGGATGGCTTTGCGCTGTTCGATGCCGAGGAACGCGCGGCGATGGATGCGCGCTATCTGCCGCCCTTTTTGCCGAGCTGGGACGGCGCGCACCTGCGCTGGCTGTGGTGCCGGATGCGCGAGCAGCTGTTTTACTTTCCGTGGTACGACGGCCGCGCCGGATCTGCGCTGCAGCTCGATCCACCGACAGCACGATCGACGCATGCCGCGGCGATGGACATCCTCGAGGTGGGCGATGGGTATCGGCAGGGCTATGGCGCTGCGCTGCGCTATGGCGAACGCCATCGGGTGGCCGAGCTCAAGGTACCGAGCTGGCTGCTGTACCGGATCGAAGACGTGCTGGCCGCGCATCGCGAGCGCCTGCCGCTGCTGCCGCCACACGTCGCGACGGAACTGATCAGCGGCGGCCTGCCGGCTTTGCACGCGCGGATGGATTCGATACTCGAGCAGACTCTGACTGGCGAAGCCGGCGCGCATTTGCTGCTGGCACAACCGGCCGACAATGACTTCCGCCGCCGCGCGGTTTCCACCGCGATCGGCACGCTCGCAATCTGGCATGCACCCGGCAAGGACACAGCGGTGCTGCGCCTGCACGCGCCGGGCAGCAAACCGCCGCGGCCGGATCCATCGGCAGCGCGCGACGGCGCACACCTGCTGCTGCTCGACCTGCCCGGACACGGCGGCTCGGGCGCGATCGTCGGCGCGCCCGACGCCGGTGCGATCGCCGCCGCCATCGTGCAAGCGATCGATCAACTGGTTCCCGGGCTGCCGCTGCGGATCCAAGCCGAGGGTGCCGCTGCGGCCTACGCGCTGGCCATCGCCGAAGGTGCACCGGGGCGCAGGTGCAGCGTGCACCTGCGTGCACCATGGCTGCTCACTGCAGCGGAAATCGATTGCCTGCTGGACGGGCTGCCGGATCCGGCCATCGTGCGCAGCGGCGCACACCTGCTGGATGCCTTCCAGTGGGAGCGCGAGCGCCACCTGCTGTGGCCGTGGCTGCCGCCGTCGGCGTCTGCGCGGCGGCTGGGCGATGCGCCCGATCC
>JBBSDI010000462.1:0-1832 GCA_038249585.1 Lysobacterales bacterium
CAGCGGCGGTGGTCGTGGTCGTGGTCATGGCTCGTGCGCTCTGGGCCCAGCAATGAGTTCTACTGCGGACGCGCCGCCAGCGCGGCGCCTTGATCGAGAATCGTCGGGCTCGCCTGCGCGTCACCGCGCAGCACAGCGGCTTGGTCGAGCATCGGTTTTGCATTGAGCAGGCGGGTAAACACCAACGCATTGGTTACCCCGAATGCGCCCAGGTCGATCAGCCGCCCGGTGGAGGGATCCTCCAGCAACAGCCGACCATCGAGGCGACTGGTCAGCCGGTAGGGCGCGGTCGCACCGAAGCCCGAGCGTTTGCGCTCACGCGCCAGCCCGCGCAGGGTGCCGCGCAGGAATCCGTTGGTGCCGGGTTCGGCGCGACCGATGAGCGTATCGTCGTGCGCGTCGCGGATCGAAATGCCGCCATCTGCATCGTCGGCGAAGCGCAACATGCGTTCTGCGGTCACCGCAGTGATCGGCGTTTTGACCTCGCCAATGCCGGTCATCCGGACCAAACCCACCATCAACAGGGTCACGACAACGAGTCCTACTGCTGCATACAGCGGCAGCTTCGGCAGCGCGTGATCGTGATGGTGGCTCATCGCACACCCACCAGTTCGGCGCCAGCAGCAGGAGACAGACCGCCGACATCGGAGCTGACCTTCGGCCGGTTGTCGCACCGAGGCTCGGATCGAATGTCGACCGGCAGGGAATGGCCTCCCGAACTATCGACGATCGCTCGGGCAAGCAGCTGTGCGACGCGTGCGGCATCCGGCACGCAGCGCAGCATCGGCTCGGTGCGCTTGAAGTGCCACGGTCGTGCGTGCGGCCACAGGTGTGCGTAGGCGATCTGCTCGCCAGGCATGAAGCGCAGCGATATGTCGCCGGTGCCGCCATGCAACATTCGCAGTCCTGCAGTGTCGATGACCTTGAACGGAAAATTGAAGGTCACCTCGAGCACCACGCCGATCCGCATCACCACGCGCTGGCTGGTGATCGTGTACCAGGTCGTGCGGGAGATCAGTGCCGATACCAGCGCCAGCACCGCCAAAGCGAACAACGCTGCAGGCAGCAGCCACAGGATGGCCACTGCTGCGGCGGCCAGCCCGTCGCCGTCCCACAACACGTTCAAGCCGCGCAGCGCCAGAAGAATGGCGAAGTACACCGCCAGTGCTCGCGCATGGAACACCACCCGGAACACGTCGCGCCAGGCTGGCCCGCCCTGCCACAGTACCCGCTCGCCGGGCGGCAGGGGCCCGGGCAGTTCACGTACCGCATGGGTGATTTCGAGGGTCACAGGAATGGCTCCTGGCGCGCAGGCGTAGCGTACAGGGTTCCCGCGCCATAGTAGGCCACCACTTTTTCTTCCTCCAGCAGCGTGATCTGGTCGGGATTGCGCACGAAGGGTGCGTCCACGAACTGTTCTCCCAGAATCGCGCGCACGGTGAGGGTGCCATCGCCTGCAACGGTGCAGAAAGTGGCGGGCACCAGCACATGGCGACCGCCCTTGACCTCGATCTCGTAGTAGCGGAACAGCTCGTCCGAGCGGTCTACCCACAGGTCGGTGACGATGCCGCCCGAAACGCGGTCGGCGCCCAGCACGTCTTTGCCGCGCGGATCGGGACCGTGGGCGCTGACCTTGTGGTGCGGGCTCACGCGCAACGGCACGATTTTCGGAATGCCCGCCAAGGTCAGGTCCGGATAGTCAGGACGGTTCGCCCACGAGCCGGGGCCAACGCCGGCCAGCAGCGGGTTGCCGATCGGTACCAGCGTTCCGATATCCCATGGACCTGCAGGTTTGGCGTTCAACGGTGGTCGCTCATCGGGAACCCACGGCG
>JBBSDI010000463.1:0-1826 GCA_038249585.1 Lysobacterales bacterium
GATTCGCTTCAACATCGCACATCTCCCCATGAGTTGAGCTGTTTCGAGTGGCGGATGCCGCCCGAAGGCCTTCAAGCAACTACGCGCAGGGATGACAAACGGATGCACCCCCGTGCCTGTTCATGACGCCGATCTGGCTCACAAACCGGGGCCAAGTATGCACCGATCCGCCTTCAGGCAATGTACGGCGGCGCACAAGCCGTTCGGCAGGCGCGTGCGGGGGTCCTTCCGGGCGACCCGGTTCGCCTACAATCGGCACATCGCCACCGCTGCACCGGAGTCGCCATGAGCACCCCCGCCACCCGCCTGCCTGCACCGGGCCAGGCCGCACCCCTGGCACCCCTGCGCTTTGTGACCGCGGCAAGTCTGTTCGACGGCCACGATGCGGCCATCAACATCATGCGCCGGCTGATCCAGGCGCAGGGTGGCGAAGTGGTGCATCTGGGCCACAACCGCTCGGTGGAGGACGTGGTGCGCGCAGCCCTGCAGGAGGATGCGGACGCGATTGCCCTGAGCAGCTATCAGGGCGGCCACATGGAGTACTTCAGGTACATGGTGGACATGCTCAGCGAGCGCGGCGCGCCGCACATCCGCGTATTCGGTGGCGGTGGCGGCACCATCACCCCGGAAGAGATCGCCGAGCTGCACGCGTACGGCGTCGAGCGCATCTACCACCCCAATGACGGCATGGCGATGGGGCTGGTGGCGATGATCGAGGATCTGGTGGGCCGCACTTACGCGGCGCGGCTGTCACGACCACCGGCCGCGGCTGTGCCCAGCATGCTCGGCGCGGAATCTGAGGACCTGCCCGGCGAGACCACCATCGCGGCGACCCTGTCCGCGATTGAAAACGGGGCGATTGCCGAAACCGAGCTGTCCACCCTGCGCAAACAGTGGCAGCTCGCTGGCGGCCGCACGCCCGTCATCGGGCTGACCGGTACCGGTGGCGCGGGCAAGTCGTCGGTCACCGACGAGCTGATGAACCGCTTTCTCGCTGCGTTTGATCTCATGCGCATCGCCGTGATCTCGGTCGATCCGACCCGCCGGCGCACCGGCGGCGCACTGCTCGGTGATCGCATCCGCATGAATGCGCTGCGCAGCCCACGGGTGTTCATGCGTTCGATGGCCACCCGCCGCCAGCACGTGGCGACCAACATCGTGCTCAAGGACTGCGTGGCCTACCTGCGCTCGCTCGGCTTCGACCTGGTGATGGTCGAGACCGCCGGTATTGGCCAGAGCGATTCGGAGATCGTCGATCTGGTCGACTTTCCGGTCTACGTGATGACCTCCGACTTCGGTGCGCCGAGCCAGCTGGAGAAGATCGACATGCTCGACTTCGCCGAACTGGTGGTGCTCAACAAATTCGATCGCCGGGGTGCCGAAGACGCACTGCGCGACGTGCGCAAGCAGTGGAAGCGCAACCGCAACGCCTTCAGCCTCGCCGACGCAGACGTGCCGGTGTATCCCACCATCGCCAGCCAGTTCAACGATCCGGGTGTCACCTGGATGTTTACCAACCTGTGCCGGCTGGTGCGGGACAAGCTTGGGTTGTCGGGGGTGAGCGGCCAGATCGCGAGCGGCGAGAAATCAGCGGCCGCGGTCGCCCACGGGGTGGGCTCGTACAGGGGGTCGGGACGTTGCGACTGGCGGCCGCAGCTCGATGTGGCGCTCAAGGAGCCGCGCGCCACGGTGCTGATTCCGGGTGCCCGGGTGCGCTATCTGGCCGAGATCGCCGAACAGGGCAGGGCGCTCAACATCCGCTGCGAATCGCAGGCAGCGATCGCCAGCCGGGTGCACAGCTACTTCGACACGCTGCGCGATCTCGC
>JBBSDI010000464.1:0-1824 GCA_038249585.1 Lysobacterales bacterium
GCCGGCTCGATCAGTCGTATCACGGCCTACGATTTCGCCACCCGCAGCACGCGCGATCTGACCGATACCGGCAAGGACAGCTATCCGGTCTGGTCGCCCGATGGTCGCCGCATTGCTTTCCTGTCGATGCGCAATCCCGCCACGCCGGGCAATGGACTGGCGCTGTGGGTGATGAATGCCGACGGCTCCGATGCGCGCGAGATCGCGCGCCCGGGCGGTGAGTCGCGCGACCAGGGCTGGGGCGACATCGCATGGTCGAGCCAGGACTTAATCCTGATCGTGGTCGCCGAAAACGTCGCCGACAATGCGTGCTTCAAGACCCGGATGGACAAGATCCGCCCCGCCGGCACGCAGCGCACCCAGATCACCGACGGTGGGTTCCGGCAACCAGCGGACAAGGTCTGGGGTTGGAGATGTATCCCGATCTGCTCGGTGGCGGCACGGGTTTTTCGTTTGGCGGTTGGTTCTACGATGGCAACAGTGGACCGGTTGCCGCGCCGCGCTGGGTTTCGCTCGCAGGCAATGTGCGATCGGGCGCCAACAGCAGTTTGCTCGCGATCGATGCCAACGGCGGCGGCAATTTCGCCGCCGCGCCGCCAACCGTTGCGCAAGCGGTCGGCACCGCGGTGCTGACGTTCACAAGCTGCAGCGTTGCCACGCTGTCCTGCGAACCCACCGATGGCCCGAATCGCACCGGCAGCATCGCATTGACCCGCGCTACACCCAACCTCACCTGCGCCAATGGGCCAGTCAAACCGCGCAACGCCGACTTCGCGTTCTCCGGCTTCTGGAGCGATCCGGCGCTGCCCGGCCAGGGTGTGTTCGTCGAGGTCAACAACGCAGCGCCTTTGGTCTTCCTCGCCTGGTACACCTACGTACCCGGCATCCCAGGTTCCGCGACCGCAGGGCAGCGCTGGCACACCGGACAGGCGACGTACACGACCGGCGCACGCGAAGTCACCATGGGCCTGCATGAAACCACCGGCGGCGCGTTCAACGCGGTCACCCCGGTGCCATCCACACGCGAGGTCGGCAGCGCGACCCTGCGCTGGCTCGACTGCAGCCGCGCGCAACTGATCTACGCATTCAGCGCAGGCAGCAACGCCGGCCGTAGCGCCTCGATTGCGATGTCACGGTCGGGCGCGACGCCGGCCGATCGTCGATCTCCCTAGGCTCCATCGGACGGCCATGCGCATCATCCCGGCCGATCTCCACGACGCTCAGGTAATGGCCCTGTTGGGCGAGCACCTGCAGGGCATGCGCGAGAACTCACCGCCGGGTGCGGTGTTTGCGCTCGATCTGTCGGGACTGCGTGCAGCCGGAGTGCGCGTTTACTGTGCGTGGCAAGGCGAAGAGCTGCTGGCGATCGGTGCGATGAAACGGTTGTCTGCCACGCATGCAGAGCTCAAGTCCATGCGCACCGCCCAAGCGCACCTGCGCAAGGGCGCGGCGGCGACACTGCTCGAACATCTGATTGCCGTTGCTCGCGCCGATGGCTGTCAGCGTCTGAGTCTGGAGACGGGCTCCGGGCAGGCATTCGAGCCGGCGCTGGCGCTGTATCGACGCCATGGATTCGTGCACGGTGTTGCGTTCGGCGACTATGTTGCCAGCCAGTTCAACCAGTTCATGCATCTGAATCTGCACTGAGAGCACGCGCCGGCGCGGATCTTACCCCGACTCTAGACTGTCGACGAACACCTCGTCGAAACGCAGCACCCAGTCGCAGCTGCCGGCGTCGACTTCGGTCTCGATCGCGGCCAGCATCTCACGATAAGCCGGGATCGAGAACGAGTTGATCGCCGGGCCGCCGCGGATCATGAACAC
>JBBSDI010000465.1:0-1807 GCA_038249585.1 Lysobacterales bacterium
CTGCGCGGCCGGATCGCCGGCGCGCCCGCCCTGGTGATTGCGCAGCCCCACATGGATCTGCCCGGCGAGGAAGGTGCCGGCAGTGAGCACGACGCTGCGTGCGCGGATCGCAAGTCCGGTCTGGGTCAGCACGCCGACCGCGCGACCGGACTCCAGCAGCAGGTCGTCGACGGCCTGCTGGAACACGCACAGCTGCGGTTGCGACTCGACCATGGCGCGGATCGCGGCGCGGTACAGCGCACGATCGGCTTGGCAGCGGGTCGCCCGCACGGCAGGGCCCTTGCTGGCGTTGAGCGTGCGCCAGTGGATTCCCGCGCGATCGGCCGCACGCCCCATTGCGCCGCCGAGTGCGTCGATCTCGCGCACCAGATGGCCCTTGCCGATGCCGCCGATGGCCGGATTGCAACTCATCTGGCCGATGGTCTCGACGCTGTGGGTCAGCAGCAGTGTGTGCGCGCCCAGGCGGGCGGCCGCCAGCGCGGCTTCAGTGCCGGCATGCCCACCGCCGACCACGATCACGTCCCAGGTACGGGCGAGGTCCATGCTGATTCCAGGTGATTGCGCAGGGGTCGAACGCGAGATTCTAGACGCAGGACACACGACTTGGCATGGCGACTGCATTTTCAGGCACGCACCGCACCGGGTCGACGTTGCGCGATCGGCCGACGGGCTGCACAGGGGCAGCCGTGGCGCCGGAGCGGGAAGCCCGAAACGGATTTGCCGGAGCTCAGGGAGGAGAGGCTGGCGCCCGGCGGTCTTGGAGGAACAGGGGGAATCCTTGAGGACCGTATGCCGGGCGCCAGTGGACCGAAGTTTGCGCCAGCCGGCCGCGTGGCGACCAGTGGCGAAGGTAATCCGCAACACCGGCAGCATGCCGTGACCGCAGTCGCGTTTCGGTCTGGCCCGGACTGCCCCGCACCGGCGGGTGCCGGTCAAATTGTGACGCAGTGGGTCATTTCGCGGCAGACCATGCATCCGGCCCCCGCGGAAAGACGTATTCCGATAGTTGGCATGCCAAGTGCACTGCAGTATTCGACCGCACCGAGATGGAGATTCCGATGAGCGCCATGACCTCGCAGTACACCAACGACCCTGTCTTCCTGCGCCACGACCTGATGATCGAGATCGGCCGCATCGACATGGCGCTCGACGAATTCCGCGACCGCGCCGCCGCTAACCAGGCGCTGGAGTCGCTGCAGAAGCGCCGCGCCACGCTCAACGATGCGCTGACCCGCCTCGCGGTCTGACTTTCCCGCTTACCCCAGGGGCGGTGCGCCGGCAGGCACGCCGCCCCTTTTTTTCGCCCGCATTATCGCGCAGTGGAGGCCGGCATGCCGGCGGCGGCACCCTTGGCTACTGGCGCGGCTGTTGTCGCTGCCATGGCAGCTCCCACCAGTGTGCCATCACCGGAAATGCTATCTGTGGGAGCCGGCATGCCGGCGATTGCAGCCTTGGCCAGTGCCGCGACTCCGCTCGCTGCCATGGCAGCTCCCGCACCCAGATGCCCAGGATCACTCCGGTTCTCGACTCAGGCGTTCGATCTCGCGACTCGATGAACTGCTGCGCTCGCTCCGCGTGGGCTGTTCGGAGCGCGGGCTGTCGTTGCGTGCGGGGGCTTCATAGCGTGGACTTTCACTGCGCGCCGGTGCCGCATGGCGCGGGCTGTCGTTGCGCTGCGCTGCCTCGAAGCGTGGACTGCCCTCGCCCGCAGAGGATTCGTAGCGCGGTGCGTCGCGTCGCGACGGCTGCTCGTAGCGCTGTGGCTGCTCGTAGCGCTCGGGCTGCTGGTAGCGCTGCATCTGCGCGC
>JBBSDI010000466.1:0-1800 GCA_038249585.1 Lysobacterales bacterium
AGCTGGATCGCAGTCAACGCACACAGGTCATTGCGCGTCATGTAGCGCGCATGCGCAACCTGCAGACCCAGCGCCTGCTGCAGGAACAGCGCGACCGCAGCACCCGCCAGACCGTGCTCGGTGAAGTCGACCTCCATGCGCGCGGCGGTGGCCTGCACCAGCGGGTCGTCACCGATCAGCAGCCATGGAATCAGCAACAACGTGCCGCTGCCCAGCCCCGGCTCGGGCTCGAGCAGCGGGCTGGCCATGCGGCCTCCCGCGGCACCGAATCCGATCACCGCGGGCAGCGGATCGCCGCGTCGCTGGCGCCGATACAGGACCGCGAGTTCGGCGAACAGCGGCCAGCCAGGGCGCAACAGCTGTGCGGGATCGAACAGCGCACCACCGACTGCCAGTCCCAGCTGCTCGACGCCCGGCAGCATGCGCGCCAGATCGCTGGCAATCGCATCGACCAGCAAGGCGGCCTGCTCGGTCGGCAACTGCGGCAATAGCGCCGGCGCGGGTACCGACAGCTCGATGGCAAGCACTGCAGGGCACAGCGATTCAGTCATTCGTGCAGCCCGGCGATGCCATCGACAGCCCAATGTCCAGTAACGCGCCCATCCGTGACCCACATGCCCGATACCAGCGCGAATCCTATCCGCTCGCAGGCCGCGCACGAGTGATGACAGGCATCGAAAGCGCATCTGGCGACTTGCGCTGCGCGCCGTGCTGCCCCGCGTGGTCGAGCCGGGTCGGGCCGCGCGCCGTGGCGCGCTGGCGCATGTGGTGTAATCGCGGCAACCGCAGAACCGGATCCACGCCATGCGCCAGACCTTGCTCAAGCCCGCCGCCATCATCGGCGGCGTACGCATTCCGTTTTGCCGCAACAACACCGCGTATGTGGATGTCGGCAATGTCGGCATGTCGATCAAGGCCGTATCGAGCCTGGTCGAACGCTTCGGCCTGTCCGGCGTGCAGTTGGGCGAAGTGGCGCTCGGCGCGGTGCTCAAGCACTCGCGCGACTGGAACATCGGGCGCGAGGTCGCGCTGTCCTCGGGGCTGTCGCCGCTGACCCCGGGCATCACCCACCAGCGCGCCTGCGGCACCTCGCTCGACACCATCATCACCATCGCCAACAAGATCGCGACCGGCCAGATCGAAGCCGGCATCGGCGGTGGCTCTGATACGACCTCCGATGTGCCGATCGTGGTCTCGCGCAAGCTGTCGGCGCGCCTGCTGGCACTCAATCGCGCCAAGTCGCTCGGTGCGCGGATGTCCGCCGCGCTTGGCGGCTTCGGTATCCGCGAACTGGTGCCCGACTTCCCCGGTGTTGCCGAGCCGCGCACCAGCAAGAGCATGGGCGATCATTGCGAGATGATGGCCAAGGAGTGGGGTATATCGCGCGAAGATCAGGATCGGCTCGCCGCAAGCTCGCACCAGAAGGCCGCGGCCGCTTTCGAGCGCGGCTTCTACGACGACCTGGTAGTCCAGTTCCGTGGTCTGAAGCGCGACAACATCCTGCGCCCCGACAGCAGCGCGGAAAAACTCGCCACGCTCAAGCCCGCATTCGATCGCAGCTCCGGCAAGGGCACGCTGACCGCGGGCAATTCGACCCCACTGACCGATGGCGCGGCTGCCGTGCTGCTGGCCAACGATGACTTTGCCAAGGCGCGCGGCTGGAACGTGCAGGCCTACCTGACCCATGCCAAGGTCGCTGCGGTCGACTTCGTGGGCGGTGAGGGCCTGCTGATGGCGCCGACCGTGGCGGTCAGCGAGATGCTCGCCGATGCCGGGCTCAGCCTGCAGGATTTCGACTTC
>JBBSDI010000467.1:0-1775 GCA_038249585.1 Lysobacterales bacterium
GATCGCGCCGATGCCCAGGTCCGGCAGCCCCAGCCATTCGCGCCAACCGACCACCACGGATGGATCCAGCCCTTCTGCTGCGCTCACGGCACCCCCGCTGCTGTGATCGGGAGTCTAGCCCGGATCGCTCGCGCGCTCATCGATTTCACGGCGTTCCCGGATGCTTGGTCAGTATCCACCGCAAGCGCACAGGCTCAATCCTCGAAGCCGTCGCCGAACAGTACCGCGATCTGTGCGGAGTTGAAGCGCATCACGCGATCGCCGCTGATCTCGGTCAGGTACAACTCGCCCGCTTCGTCTTCGCCGAAGGAGGTGTATTGCAGATCCGGGCCGTTGGCCCATTCGCTTGCCGACCACGTGCTGCCGCTGAGCGTGGCGAAACGGATCCGGCCGCTGCAGTAGTCTGCGAAGACGTAGGTGCCATCGAAGCCGGAGATGCCGCCGTGATAGCGAAAGCCACCGGTGATCGATGCACAGGGGCCGCCATTGGCCGCGTGCGTATAGGTCAGGATCGGCACCGTGGTGCCCGCGCAGGTGCCGAGCGTGCCCTCGCACGCGATCCAGCCGAAGTTCAGACCGCCGGCCGAAGCAGCAGGCGCCAGATCGACCTCTTCCATCGCACTCTCGCCGACGTCGCCGATGAACATCTGCCCGGTTTGTCGATCGAAACTGAAACGGAACGGATTGCGCAACCCGTAGTGGAATATCTCATCGCAGCGACCCGCTCCGCCGGCGCTGCCAGCAAACGGATTGGCAGCAGGTATCGCGTAGTTGGCAGCACCATTGGCGGCCGCCGCACACAGCTCGTTGCTGCCCGCCGCGGTAGTGCTGTCGACGTCGATGCGCAGGATCTTGCCCTGCAGCGCACGCGAATCCGGATTGCCGCCACTGCCGAGGAAAGCCGCGCTGCTGCTGCACGGGCTGGAACTGTTGACGATCTGCGTGGGTGCCAGCGTTTGGCTGCGCGCGCAGGCCTTTGCGCCGCCGTCGCCGCGCGAGATGTACAGGTACCCATCGGGACCGAAATGGATGTCGCCACCGATGTGGAAGTCCTCGTCCTGCGCGATGCGAATCACCACCTGTCCGCTGCCCGGATCGCCCAGATTGGGGTTGCCGACCGACGCCAGGTAGCGCGCTACCGTGGTGCCGCCCTGGGCGTCCGTGTAGCTGACATACAGGCGGCGGTTGCTCGCAAAAGCCGGATGGAACGCCAGCCCGAGAAATCCGCCTTCGCCCGCTTGCGAGATGGCGCGAGGTGGCGGATTGGCCGCGAGATCGAGAAATGGTGTCGCCAGCGCGCTGCTCTGCGCTGCCAATCGCACCCAGATGCGCCCGTCGCGCCCGCCGACGAACAGGCGGTTGCTGCCATCGCCGGCGTTGCGCACGGCGATCGGCTGCGGCACGCCGGTGACGGCAGCGACGAGCGCGAGATCGGCTGGCGGCGCTGCGCTGAGCGGCGCGGCGAAGCCGAGCAGCGCAAATACATACGGTAGGGCGTTGCGCGACATGGTCGTGCTCCGGCGCTGCACCCACTGGCGTGCTTGCGCGTAACGGGGTGCAGTGATGTTACGCCGATGCGCCGAAGAGCGAGCACTTTCGGCGATCGAGGCCCTCAGCGGTGACGTCGCACCCGCACGCTCAGGGACAGTCGACCCCGTCGGCCACCCCGGCGCGCATCAGGTTCAAGGTTCCGGCAACGCCGTCGGCGCGCGTCCAGTCCATGCGCAGCGTGCGGCAGTCGGCAAAGCTCAGCGTGGTTTCGCCCCACGCCGCGC
>JBBSDI010000468.1:0-1743 GCA_038249585.1 Lysobacterales bacterium
GCCGGCACCGCCGCGCTGCTGGCCGACGTGGGCTTGTTGCTGCCGGGCCTCGGTGCCGATCACGCCGAACTCGACGCGGATTCCGCCGGTTCCGAACTGCCTGCCCACGCCGGTGCGGGCGCCTACCTGCTGGGGCTGTGGGGCCTGCCGATGCCGATCGTCGAGGCGGTCGCCTTCCACCATCAGCCCAGTCGCGGCGGTAGCCGCACCTTCGGCATCGTCGGTGCCGTGCACGTCGCCGTATGCCTGGCACAGGGTCACCCGCTCGATGAGCGGTTCCTCGAGGCCACCGGTTCGCTGGACCGGCTGCCGCAATGGCAGTCCCTGTTCGAAGGTTTCTCCGAAGCGGCGTAGGGTCCCGCCCTGCGCACAAGGCAAGCACACCGATGTCCACTTCCGCCACGCACATCACCAACCCCACCGCGCGCCCCGCGTGCGACGCGCGCGTGATGCCCGCGGCCGGCCCGGCGCGTCGCCTGCTGCTCGCACTCAATCACACCGACAGCACCTTGCTGACGGCACTTTCGGCCGCACTCGGCGGCATCCATGCGTGGCAGATCGTGACCGTGAACGATCTCGCCGCTGCGCGGCACGCCTTGCGCGAGTCGCCGTTCGATGCGGTGGTGGGCGAGATGTGCGGTGCGGCAGCGGATGTTGCCGCGATGATGCAGGAGTTGCGTAGCGCGCAACCGCAGGTAATGCGGATCCTGCTGTGCGGCAGCGATTCGGATGCGATGGTGCGCGCGCTGTCGGTCGCGCAGCGCGTACTGCCCACACCGTGCCACGCCGCGCGACTCGGCGAGGCCGTTGCGCGCGCCGATGCACTGCGCAGCCTGTTGGGCAACCCACGCCTGCAGGCGCTGCTCGGCAGCATCGAGCATCTGCCATCGCCGCCGCGGGTATACCTGCAAATGACCGCGGCGCTCAACGAACCCGGCGTCGGCGCCAACGATGTGGGCGACATCGTGTCCTGCGACCCCGCGCTTGCCGCCGCAGTGCTGCGGCTATGCAACTCGGCATTCTTCTCCACCGGCCGGCCGCTGACCGACCTGCGCGCAGCGGTCATGCGACTTG
This sequence comes from Lysobacterales bacterium, assembly GCA_038249585.1. Taxonomy (GTDB): domain Bacteria; phylum Pseudomonadota; class Gammaproteobacteria; order Xanthomonadales; family Ahniellaceae; genus UBA4656. The sequence continues at coordinate 1,075 of JBBSDI010000468.1, forward strand.
GCACACGCACCCTGCGTCATCTGGTACTCGCCTGCGAGGCCTTCGCACCGCGCGCGCAGCGCCCGGCGGTCGACCCCGATGCGCTGCAGCGCCAGTCGCTGCTCGCCTCGGTGCTCGCACCACTGGTCCTCGATAACTGGGCGGAAGCAGAGCTTGCGCGAGTGGCCGCCCTGCTCGCACAGATCGGCTTGCTGTTGCCCGCACTGCCGGCGACCGATGGCGCGCGTCCTGCGCACGCCGAAGCCGGTGCAGCCCTGCTGGCGATGTGGGGCCTGCCGGAGGCCATCGTCGAGGCGGTCGCTTTCAACCACGATCCGGGCAGCGCCGGCGACAGTCGCTTCGGCTTGGTGGGCGCGGTGCACGTGGCGGTGGCGCTCGCCGGCAACACGCCGGTCGATGAGGACTATCTGCGCAAGCTGGGCCTGCACGATCGTCTGCGCGAATGGCGCAAGCTGCTCAGCGAACTGTCGGCGATGGTTTAGGCGCGGCAGGTCGGGGCACCGATAGCTTGCTGCAGTCGCTGCCATGGCAGCTCCCACACCGAGCAACAAATGCCGCAGCACTTCCGAAGGCGCCTGCTCCGCTAGAACCTGTGGGAGCCGCCATGGCGGCGACAGCAGCACCGATGGCTAGCTCCAGTCGCTGCCATCGCATCTCCCCCACCAAGCA
>JBBSDI010000469.1:0-1714 GCA_038249585.1 Lysobacterales bacterium
CATCACGATGCCGTTGTTGACCACCACGCCCATCAGCACCAGGATGCCGATCGAGGCCATGATGCTGAACGAGGTTCCGGTCAGCGCAAACAGCCAGATCACACCAAGTGCGGAAAACACCACGCCACTCATGATCGCGGCTGGAAACAGCATCGACTCGAACAGTGCGGCCATCACGACGAACACCATCAGCAATGCGATCAGCGTATTGAACGCCATGCGCTGGCCCGCACGGCTGTCCTCGTCGAAACTGCTGCCAAACGACCAGCCATAGCCGGTCGGCAGATTGACCTCGCGCAGGACTTCTTCGAAGGCCGTGCGCGCATCTTTCATGGTGACTTTGTCGGCAAGATTGGCCTTCAGCGCGAGCGAGGTACGCCGATTCTGCCGCGAGATCTGCGAGGCGCTGCGCTCGACGTCGACATCCACCAGCGCCATCAGCGGTACCGAGGTGCCGTCGCTGCGGCGCAAGTCCAGACCGGACAGGTTCTCCAGACCCATCTGCTCGGCACCGGCGAAGCGCACCCAGACCGGAATCTCGCCATCGCTGGTACGGAACTCGCGCAACGGCGAGCCGCGCAGCGCGATGCCGATGTAGTCGGCAACCTCGCGGGCACTGAAGCCGAGCGCGGCAGCGCGCTCGCGGTTGACCGATACCCGCACCTCGCTGTTCTCATCGCCGATATCCAGCCGCACGTCCCGCAGCTCTTTCCGGCCCGCAAATCGCGGCAAAATTTCGCGCGCGGTCTTCTCGAGCAGATCCGTGGAGTCGCCGGTGAGCAGGACCTGGATCCCCTCCTCGCCCTCGCCACCGCCCGGTGGTCCAATATCGTTGTCCTGAAACCCGATCTCGGCGCGGGCCAGTTTGGGCAGGTCCTTGCGCAGCTCCTCGGTGATGGCCGCTGGATCGCGCAGGCAGGTCGAATCATCGGCGAACCCGACCAGGCGCTGGATACGCGAGGTCAGGCTGCTGCACATGCGGCCACTATCGAGCAGATCCAGATTGATGCCGCCGAAGCCGCGCTCGCCGTAGTACGAATAGATCTGCGTGATCTGGTACTTGTCGCGGTTGCTGTCGAGAAACTGCTCGATCCGACCGACCTCGTCTGACATCTGCTCGAGGCTGTAGGCGCCTTTCCACTCGAAATACATCTCCAGCTCGCGGCTGGCGCTGGCCGGGAACATCTCGAACTTGACGAACTTGAACGGCACCAAGCTGATCAGGACGATGCCGACAATCGCGAGCAGCGACAGAAACCGGTGCGTGAGCGACCAGTGCAGCGCACGGCCGTAGCGACGCGTGAGTTCGGGCACGAATCCATGCGCGGCGGATATCGCAGCTGGCGTGCGCAGGCGTGCAGAGATCATCGGAATCAAGCTCACTGCCACCAGCCACGAAGCGAGCAGCGAGATCGTGATGGTGATCGCCACCTGACCGAGATAAATACTCACCACGTTGCGCTCGCCGAACAGATTCGGAATGAACACGATGATGCTGGTGAGGGTGCCGGCGCTGATCGCCAATTGCACGCTGCGGGTACCCTCCAGCGCGCAGCGCAGCGGGTCATTGGGGTACTTCTCGCGATACTGATAGATGCTCTCGACCACCACGACCGCGTTGTCGACCAGCATGCCGATGCCCAGCAGCAGGCCCATCATGGTCAGGATGTTCAGCGTCATCCCGGCAAACGACATGATGCCGAGGGTGATCACG
>JBBSDI010000470.1:0-1669 GCA_038249585.1 Lysobacterales bacterium
CGACCAGCTCTACAGTCATCAGCGCGAGGCCTGGGATGCGATCCAGGCTGGCGAGGACGTGGTCGTGGTGACCCCGACCGCGTCGGGCAAGACGCTCTGCTACAACCTCGCGGTGCTCGACGCTGCCCGCCATGCGCAGGCACGCGCGCTGTACCTGTTTCCGACCAAGGCGCTGGCCCAGGACCAGGTCGCCGAGCTCAACGAGCTCAACCGTGCCGGCGAGCTGGGCGTGCGTGCCTATACCTTCGATGGCGATACGCCCAGCGATGCACGCAAGGCGGTGCGCACGCGTGGCGATGTCGTGGTGACCAATCCCGACATGCTGCACCAGGCGATCCTGCCGCATCACACCAAGTGGGCGCAGTTCTTCGAGAGCCTGCGCTACGTGGTGATCGATGAGGTGCACAACTATCGCGGGGTGTTCGGCTCGCACGTGGCCAACGTGATCCGCCGCCTGCGCCGGATCTGTGCGTTCTACGGCGTCGCGCCGCGCTTCATCCTGTGCTCGGCGACCATCGGCAATCCGCGCGAGCACGCCGAGGCCCTGCTCGGATCGCCGGTCCGCGCGATCACTCGCAGCGGTGCACCGTGCGGGGCCAGGCATCTGCTGCTGTGGAATCCGCCGGTGGTCAATCCCGACCTCGGCATCCGCGCCTCGAACCGCTCGCAGACCACCCGTATCGCGCGCGCGGCGGTTCGTGGCGGCTACAAGACCATCGTGTTCGCGCAGTCGCGGCTGATGGTCGAGGTGCTCACCAAATACCTGAAGGACGTGTTCGACCACGACCCGCGCCGGCCTGCGCGGGTCCACGCCTATCGCGGAGGCTATCTGCCCGAGGAGCGCCGCGCGACCGAGCGCATGCTGCGTGCAGGCGAGATCGACTGCGTGGTGTCGACCTCGGCGCTGGAACTGGGCGTGGATATCGGCGCGCTCGACGTGTGCATCCTCAACGGCTATCCCGGCTCGGTGGCCGCCACCTGGCAGCGGCTGGGCCGCGCAGGGCGGCGCCTGCAGACCTCGCTGGGCGTGCTGGTGGCCAGCTCCGATCCGCTCGACCAGTACGTGATCCGGCATCCGGAGTTCTTCTTCGAGGCCAGCCCTGAAAACGCGCGCATCGCGCCGGACCAGTTGCTGATCCTGCTCGATCACGTGCGCTGCGCGGCCTTCGAGCTGCCGTTCCGCGCCGACGAGCGCTTCGGCGGCGTCGATCCGCGCGCGCTGCTGGAATTCCTCGCCGAGCAGGGCGTGCTGCACAGCGACGGCGGCCAGTGGCACTGGATCGCGGACAGTTACCCGGCCAATGCGGTCAACCTGCGCTCGGTGGCCGACGGCAACTTCCTGGTCATCGACCGCAGCGAGGGCCAGCAGAACGTGATCGCGGAAGTCGACTACTCGGCTGCCGCCGAAACCCTTTACGAAGGCGCGATCTACATGGTGCAAAGCCGGCCATGGCAGGTCGAGTCGCTCGACTGGGTCGGGCGCAAGGCCTTCGTCACCCGCACCCATGTCGATTACTACACCGACTCCATCGAATACACCAAGCTCAAGACCCTGGAGCGCTTCGACAGCGAACGCGGCGCCAGCGCGGAATGCGCGCATGGCGAGGTGCATCTGGTCAGCCGGGTCACCGGCTACAAGAAGATCCGCTACTACACCCATGAAAACGTC
>JBBSDI010000471.1:0-1646 GCA_038249585.1 Lysobacterales bacterium
AACCTATTGATCTATTACGTTTTCCCGCCTGCCGTACGGACGCATGTCCTCGTGAAGTTGCCTGTCCCCGGGTGGTTGCCGACTGCCCCCAAGTGGTTACTCATGAAGGCGGGCGCTCCGGGACGGCTGGCGATTTTTGATGGCTTGTTCAACCAGCCCGATCTGATCTGGATCGAGCTCGACGGCAATGTCATCGAACTCGCCACCGAACTGCGCGCCCGATTCGGCCTGCGCACACCTGCTGCCCTGCAAGCTGCATGTTGCCTGCAGCTCGGCTCCGTGCATCGTTTGCTGACAGGCGATCGAGGGTTTCCGACAGTCGACGGGCTGCACTCATCTGCGTGGGATGATCACGAGCAACTCAAGGCAGTGGCTCAAGGACAGGCACGTCTTGCACCGCACTGGTTGCCAAGTGCCTGATGTCCTCGTTCTTCCCGTTTGCCAAATGGATCGCTGTCCCGCAGTTGCGCAGTTGCCGATCCCGCAGTTGCTGCTGTCCCCGAATTGCGGCAAGCAGCGCTCGCGGCGCCAGCAGCATCCGCGTCGGAATGCGATGATGGGCAATGAACGACTTCATCGCACTGCCACTGACCGCCCCGCTGCAGCAGGCCATCGCCGCTGCCGAATACACCGCGATGACCGAGGTGCAGGCCGCGGCCCTGCCGGCGATCCTCGCTGGCCGCGACGTGCTCGGGCAGGCCAAGACCGGTAGCGGCAAGACCGCCGCTTTCGCGCTCGGGATTCTGGCAGCGCTGGATGCGAGCGCGGTCAAGCTGCAGGGACTGGTGCTGTGCCCGACCCGCGAACTGGCCGACCAGGTCAGCAAGGAGATCCGCAAGCTCGCGCGCTTCATCCCCAACGTGAAGGTGTTGACCCTGTGCGGCGGCGTGCCGCTGCGTCCGCACCTGGCCTCGCTGGCGCATGAGCCGCACATCGTGGTCGGCACGCCCGGCCGCATCCTGGAGTTGATCGAGCACGAGGCGTTGCCGCTGGCCGCGATCCGCGTGCTGGTGCTCGACGAGGCCGACCGCATGCTGGACATGGGATTCGCCGACGATATCGGTGCGGTCGCTTCGAAGTTGCCGGCCAAGCGCCAGACCCTGCTGTTCTCGGCGACCTATCCGGATGAGATCCGTGCGATCAGTGCGCGCTTCCAGCGCGATCCGCTGGCGGTGACGGTCGCCTCGACGCTGACCCATGACGAGGTCGAGCAGGTTTTCTTCGAAGTCGATGAAGCGCGCAAGCCCGACGCGCTGGCGCAACTGCTGTGTGATCGGCAGCCGCAATCGGCGGTGGTGTTCTGCAATACGCGCCACGATACGCGCGCGGTGGCCGATGATCTGTCGCGCCGCGGCTTCAGCGTGCTGGCCCTGCATGGCGAGCTCGACCAGCGCGAGCGCGACGAGATGTTGGTGCGTTTTGCCAATCGCAGCGCGAGCGTGCTGGTAGCGACCGATGTGGCCGCACGTGGGCTCGACATCGTCGACCTGCCGATGGTGGTCAACTACGACATGGCATCCGATGCCGACATCCATCTGCACCGCATCGGACGCACTGGCCGTGCTGGTGCCAAAGGTGTGGCGCTGAGCCTGTGCGTGCCGAAGGAAGCACCGCGTGCGAATGCGATCGAAGCGCAGCAGGGCGCG
>JBBSDI010000472.1:0-1607 GCA_038249585.1 Lysobacterales bacterium
CTGCGCGAGGACGCGCTGGCGCAGGCGGCGTTTCGCTCGGCGATCGCCGCCATCGAGAGCGCGTTCGGGCCGGACGACGCACGCCTGGTGGCCCCGCTGACGTCGCTGGGGGATCTCCTGCGCCGCGAGCGCGGCTTCGACGAGGCGCGCGCCCTGCTCACTCGCGGCGCTGCCATCGCGCGCACGCAGTTCGGCGCACGGCACAGCAAGGTGGCAAACGTCCTGATACGGCTGGCCACTGTAGAGCGCGATGGCGGCGACGCGCGACGCGCAGTGGCGGTGCTTGACGAAGCCGAGGCCGCGCTGGGCGACGGCGTGGCCGATGCGCGTGCGCAGCTGCTTGCCACGCGCGGCGGTACGTCGATCGAATTGGGCGACGGTGCGCGCGCAAGCCGATCTGCGCGAGGCCGTGCGCCTGCGCCGCGAGACCGGCGGCCTGCGCACCGGACTCGTCTGGTTCACGCAAGCCCAGCTTGGCGAGGTGCCCGCAAACCGGGACAGGCATCAAGCGGCGTCGGGTGTTTCGGCGCATGGTGCGCACAGCCTTCACGCACCGCCGCAAGTCGCTGCGCAATGCGGTAGGCCAGCTCCCTAGCGCCCACCAGACCACTGCAGCCAGGATCGACCCAGATGCTCGCGCCGAGGACATCGCGCCCACCGCGTTCATCCGACCGGCCAGCGCCCCCGCCACCAACCCTTGCTCACAAGCCACACCTTGCCCAGAATCACCGCATGGCCAAGAACAGCAATGAGATTCAGGTGACCGTCGCCTCGCGCTTCCTCGACGATCAGTCGTTGCCGCGCGAGAACCGCTTCGTGTTCTCCTACACGGTCGATATCCGCAACCAGGGGCAGCAGCCGGCGAAGCTGATTGCGCGCCACTGGGTGATCACCGATGCCAACGGCAAGGTGCAGGAGGTTCGTGGCGAGGGCGTGGTGGGCGAGCAGCCGTGGATGCGGCCGGGTGATGCCTTCCAGTACACCAGCGGTGCGGTGCTGGAGACCGCGGTGGGCACCATGCGCGGCAGCTACGAGATGGTGGCCGATGACGGCACGCGCTTCGATGCGCCGATCGCCGAGTTCACCCTGTCGGTGCCGAGGACCCTGCATTGAGCTCGCGCGTGTTGACCGTGTCGCTTGCGGGATCGGCGTCGGCTGGTCGATGACCACCTACGCGATCGGCGACATCCAGGGCTGCTACGACCCGCTGCGCCGTTTGCTCGATGAAATCCGCTTCGATCCGGCCAACGATCGGCTGTGGTTCTGCGGTGATCTGGTCAACCGCGGCGGGCAATCGCTGGAGGTGCTGCGACTGGTGCACTCGCTGGATGCATCCAGCATCACGGTGCTGGGCAACCACGATCTGTCCCTGCTGGCGATCGCCGATCGCGACGAGAAGGACCAGCGGCGGGTCAACCCCGACCTGCAGCGCGTGCTGTTCGCCGCCGACCGCGAGCCGCTGCTCGACTGGCTGCGCCAGCGGCCGCTGATGCATGTCGACGAGTCGCTCAACTTCGCCCTCGTGCACGCGGGATTGGCGCCGAAGTGGACGATCCGGATCGCTGCACGGCGCGCGCGCGAGGTCGAAAAGCGCCTGCGCGGCAAAA
>JBBSDI010000473.1:0-1567 GCA_038249585.1 Lysobacterales bacterium
CAGCTCCCACAGCAAATAAGTCCTGCCATCGCCAGCTGTGCAATCTGTGGGAGCCGGCATGCCGGCGACTGCAGCCTTCGCTGCAGCCGCGACCTCGATCGCTGCCATGGCAGCTCCCACAGGGAGCTATTGCTGCCATCCCGTGCTTTGACCGACTCTTTAATTCAAGAGTTCACGCAATCCGGCCGGCCAGCACGAACAGCGCCAGGACTACGCCGAGTACCATCAGCACACGCCAGGCCAGAGTCATCGCCTCCTGCATTTCGGCGATCGCGCCCCGGCTGTCGTCGACATACTCATCGGCTACGTCGATATCGGCATCCACCGACGCGCGCGCGGCCGCGCGCAGGAAGCCCGCATCGAGTCCGCGACCATCCTTGCGGCTGGCGTGCCAGTCACGCCATGCACCGGCGACCGCGTCGAAGTCTGCCGCCACCGCCAGTGCCAGCGTGACCAGGTGTGCGGCCGGCCAGTTGAGCATCCGCTCCAGCCGTGCGCAGGCGTCCGCCAGCGGCGGCGAAATCGCGTCTTCGAAACCCTCGTGGCGCGCAACCAGCTGGGTGCCGCGATACAGCAGTGCACCGGCCGGACCCAGCAATACGAACCACAGCAGCACGCCGAACCAGCGCGTCAGCGCCGCACTGAACACCGCGTCGACCAGCAGGGTTCCGCTGATGCCGGTCTCCGGCACGTCGGCGCCGAGCATGTGCACGGCCAACCGGCGGCGTTCGGCATCCGGTGCGTGCACCACGGCCTCGACATCCAGAGCGAGATCGCGCGGGCCCCACGCATAGAACAGTGCAGCCACCGCCAGCGCGAGGCTGGCCAGTCCGAATGCGGTGCCGGCCAGCGCCTGCTGCAATCCGAACAGCAACAGCACCGGAACTCCGATCACCAGCAATGCGCCAAAACTGCCCGCGTACCAGTCGCGCCCGCCGAACCAGCCGTGCAGGAACGCAGCCCATCCCGCGAGCCAGCCGAACTGACGCAGGCGGGCCAGATCGGGCAGGGTATGCGCAGCGGTGAGCGCAATCACCATGGCGAGCAGCTTGATGGCCATCGACATCCCGATCCAGTGGAAGGGGGATTGTAGCCAGCGTTCCGGACCGGCGTAAGGCGCGCGCTGGCCTCAGCGCAGGACCAGCGGCTGCCCGGGCGTGAGCGAGCTGCCGGTCAGTCCCCGAAACCAGTGGTCGATCAGGTGGAAGGCGATCGACATCGCCGGCGACAGCACCAGCGCACCGGATTGAATCATCTGCGGCATCGCATCGGCATCGAACCAGCGTGCCTCGGCCAGTTCGCAGCCCACCACCGGCGTCTGCATGCGCGCATGGGCCTCGAAACCGAGCATCAGCGAGGCCGGGAATGGCCACGGCTGCGAGCCCAGATAGCTGCAGCGCTCGATCCGCACGCCGCTTTCCTCGGCCACCTCGCGCGCTACCGCCTGTTCCAGCGTCTCGCCGGGTTCGACGAATCCGGCCAGCGTCGAGTAGCGGTTCTCAGGCCAGTTCGGCTGCCGGCCCAGCAGGCAGTTCCGGCCGCTGGACACGATCACGATGATCGCCGG
>JBBSDI010000474.1:0-1525 GCA_038249585.1 Lysobacterales bacterium
CTGGTGCTGCCGCTGTATCCGCAGTATTCGGCCACCACCACCGCCTCGGTGTTCGACGCGGTGTCCAACGAGCTGCGTACGTGGCGCTTCATGCCGGAGCTGCGCACGATCGCGGACTACTTCATGGAGCCGGCCTATCTGGATGCGCTGGCCGGCAGCATCCGCAGCCACCGCGAAGAACACGGGGTCGCCGACCGCCTGTTGTTTTCGTTCCATGGCATCCCGGAGCGCTACTTCCGCAATGGCGATCCGTACTTCTGCCAATGCCAGGCGACCGCGCGCGCGGTCGCCGAACGGCTGGGTCTGGCGCGCGAGGACTGGGCGCTGTCGTTCCAGTCGCGGGTCGGCCGCGAACCGTGGTTGAAGCCCTACACCGACCACACGCTCGCCGCGTGGCCGGGCGAGGGCATCCGGTCGGTGCAGGTCGTATGTCCGGGCTTCGCGGTCGACTGTCTGGAAACGATCGAGGAGATCGACGACGAGAACCGCGAACGCTTCCTGCACGCCGGTGGCGAGCGTTTCGAATACATCCCCGCGCTCAACGACAGCGCCCCACATGCCGCGGCCCTTGCCAGCCTGGTCATGCGCCACCTGCAGGGCTGGCCGCCGCTGGATCCCGCGCAGGCAGCGCTCGGCGACGATGCCGCACTCGAGCGACGCGCGGCGCGCGCCTCGGCGATCGCGGCCGATGCGCCGTGAGCGGCACCGAGCTGGTACTTGAGCTGGCGCACCTGAAGCTGGCGGCACGCCGCTGGGGCACCGTCGGCGGCGAGCGCGTGCTGGCGCTGCACGGATGGCTCGACAACGCGGCCAGCTTCGATGCCCTCGCACCGTTGCTCGACGCATGCGAGGTGGTAGCGATCGATCTGCCGGGCCACGGGCGCTCCGAGCACCGCGCGGTCGGAAGCTGGTATCACTTCGTGGACTACCTCGGCGAGGTGCTCACCAGCGCCGATACGCTGGGCTGGCAGGAGTTCACCCTGCTCGGCCATTCACTGGGGGCTGCGATCGCCAGCGTGGTCGCTGCCACCGCACCCGAGCGCGTGCGGGGGCTGTGGTTGATCGAAGGTCTCGGTCCGATCGCCACCGTGCCCGAAAAATCGCTGGCCGTGCTGCGGCAGGCGCATCGCGATCGCACCACGATCGGCAGCAAGGCGCTGCGCGTGTTTCCCGAGCTTGCGATTGCGATCAGCGCCCGCCAGCAGGCCAACGGACTTTCGCAGGCCGCCGCGCAAGCGCTGGTCGAGCGCGGCACCCGCGCGGTCGACGGCGGCTGGGTGTGGTCGTCGGACCCGCGCCTTACCCTGACCAGCGCAATCCGCCTGACCGAAGAGCAGATTCTCAACTATCTGGCCGGCATCCAGTGCCCGACTTTGCTGGTCGCCGCCGACCCCGCACCGCCGTATTTCAGCGCGCAGATCCGCACGCGCCGCAGCGCTGCGGTGGCGCGACTGCACGAGGTGCAGATCAAGGGCACCCACCACCTGCATCTGGAAGACCCCGCTGCGGTCGCCGCCGCGATTGC
>JBBSDI010000475.1:0-1467 GCA_038249585.1 Lysobacterales bacterium
AGGCCCTTGCCGCCGAGCGCTGCATCGGCGAACACGCCGGTCAGGATCGCGCCGACGATGCCGCCGACCGCATGCACGCCGAACACGTCGAGCGAGTCGTCGTAACCCAGTGCGCGCTTGAGCTTGGTCGATGCCAGGAAGCACAACACGCCCGCGGCCAGACCGATGACCAGCGCACCGGCCGGACCGGCGACACCGGCTGCCGGCGTGATGGCCACCAGACCCGCGATCGCGCCGGAGGCGATGCCGAGCACCGATGGCTTACGATGCAGCAGCCATTCGGCCAGCATCCATGCCAGTGCGGCCGCACCGGTGGCGATCTGGGTGACCAGCAGCGCCATGCCGGCGTTGGCGTCGGCGGCTACGGCAGATCCGGCGTTGAAGCCGAACCAGCCCACCCACAGCAGGGAGGCGCCGATCAGGGTGTAGGTCAGATTGTGCGGCGGCATCGGGGTGGTCGGATAGCCCTTGCGCTTGCCCAGCACCAGGCAGGCCACCAGCCCGGCGACGCCGGCGTTGATGTGCACCACGGTGCCCCCCGCGAAGTCGAGCACGCCCCAATCCCACATCAGCGCGCCATCGCCCGACCACACCATGTGCGCGATCGGCAGATAGGCGAAAGTGAACCAGCCGGCCACGAACAGCAGCAGGGCGGAGAACTTCATCCGCTCGGCGAAGGCTCCCACGATCAGCGCCGGGGTGAGGATGGCGAAGGTAAGCTGGAAGGTGGCGAATACCGTTTCAGGTACCGCCAGCACCAGCGAATCGCGGGTGACTCCCGCAAAGAACGCCTTGTCGAGCGACCCGATGAAGGAGTTGAGGTTGATCACGCCTTTTTCCATGCCGGTCACCGAAAACGCGACCGAATACCCATAGGCCACCCACAGCACGGTCACCAGGCCGGTGATCGCGAAGCACTGCATCATCACGGAAAGGACATTTTTCGAGCGCACCATACCGGCATAGAACAATGCCAGCCCTGGAATGGTCATCAGCAGCACCAGGGCGGTGGCTGTGATCATCCAGGCGGTGTCGCCCGAGTTGAGGGTGGGAGTTTGAGCGAATGCGGCGGTCGGCAGTCCGAGCAATACGGCACTGCCGGCGCGCCATTTGGCGTGCGTCATGATTTGTAGCCCCCAGTTGGCTAAGCGCGGGTCGCGCCCTGTTGCAATGCAACAGAAGCGTCTGGGTTGCGCGCTCTAGGCTGGAATTGGTTTAGTATCGGGCTCCCTTGGGCGCGGCCATCGCCGCCCCGGACGCGGCTGCGGTAACTCCGAATGTCAAGGCGTTGTAGGAGATTTCCTACACAATGAAGCGCCATCGGCTGACATACACCCGACGCCAAAGCGCGTACATTGCATCGCAACACGACGGAGCAAACTCATGATCGATATCCGGGCGATCGACGATCTGGCGCAGCGGCTTGCCGCTCTGGTGCCGGGCAACCTGGCCGGCGCGCAGGACGAT
>JBBSDI010000476.1:0-1369 GCA_038249585.1 Lysobacterales bacterium
CGGACATTTCGGCGCACATCGCCGCGCGGGTGGTCCAGCCATTGGCCAAGTTGTCGCAGCACGCACTCTGATCATCCACCGCGGCGCGGCCGCGTCTACAATCGCCGCATGCACCCGAAGTCGCCGCTCGCCCCGCCACAGATCAAGGATGCAGTGGAATCACTGCGCGGCGGCGAGCTGGTCGGCATGCCGACCGAAACGGTCTACGGTCTGGCCGGCGATGCCTCGAATCCACAGGCGATCCAGCGCATCTTCGCGCTCAAGGGCCGACCCGCAGACCATCCGCTGATCGTGCATCTGGCCGACGCCGCGCAGCTCGATACCTGGGCGCGCGAGATCCCGCCCGCCGCAAAGCTGCTGGCGCTGCGCTTCTGGCCAGGACCGCTGACCCTGATCCTCAAGCGCGCACGCACGGTCAACGCCCTGATCACCGGCGGTCAGGACACGGTGGGTGTGCGGGTGCCGGCGCATCCGGTCGCGCTGGCCCTGCTCACCGCCTTCGGCGGCGGGCTTGCCGCACCCAGCGCCAATCGCTTCGGCCACGTCAGCCCGACCACTGCCCAGCACGTGCGCGAGGAGTTCGGTGAAGCGCTGCCGATCGTGCTCGATGGCGGCCCCTGCACGATCGGTATCGAGTCGACCATCGTCGATCTGTCCGGCAGCGCACCACGCATCCTGCGCCCCGGCCGCATCGCGGTCGACGCGCTGGAAGGCGCGCTCGGGCAGCGCCTCGAAGCCGGTGCGATCGCAGACAGCCCGCGCGTATCCGGCGCGCATGCCAGTCACTATGCACCGCGCACGCCGGCCGAACTCATCGACACCGGACAGTTGGCCGCGCGGCTCGCAGCGCTCCTGCGCGAAGGAGAAACCATCCGCGTGATCGCGCTCGGCGAGCTGCCGCGCGGCGCCGATGGGCTGGAGCTGCCCGCGCAACCGAACGACTACGCGCGGCACCTGTATGCCGCACTGCGCGCGATGGACGCCGAGGGCGCCGATCGGATCCTGGTGCAAGCGCCGCCGGATGCGCCGGCGTGGCAGGCCGTGCGCGATCGGCTGCAGCGCGCCACGGCGGGCAATGCAAGCGAGGAATCGCCATGAGCGCGAACCGCAGCGGCGATCATCCTGTCGGGCGTGCGCTTTCCGCGCTGCCGGATGTGGTGAGCTGCTCGATGTTCCTGCTCGCATGGATCGCACCGATGGCGCTCGGCGCGATCTGGATCAAGAACCTGATGATCACCATGATCCTGGAGTTTCTCAGCGTGCATTCCGGCGGTTTCATCGGCAGCGCGCTGGTCGATCCCGGCAAGTCGCGCGCGGCCAAGACCCGCATCGTGCTGGTGTTCGGCCTGTTCTACATGCTGTTCGCTGC
>JBBSDI010000477.1:0-1220 GCA_038249585.1 Lysobacterales bacterium
GCGATTTGCGAGACCCCGACGTCGATCACCGGTGGTCGGCGCCAGGCCGCCGCTGTACATGCTGCCGTCGCGAGTCTCCGCCCGAGCTTGTCGAGCCATGGGTGCGCCAGCGCTCGATGCAGGCGCTCCGAGCAGGCCGTTGGGACGATGTTTTGGCAGCAGCCCAGGCTGATCGAGGCGAGCGACCGGTAGAAACATGCAGCCCATTGGCGATGCAGGCATGGGGTGCTCCAGCTGGCGCAGGTTGTGTGCGAGCACAGTGCTGCAGCGCGCGGCATTCTCGGCGCTGATTGCGCTGACGCTATCGCAGACATCGATTGCTCGGGTAAACGTCACGGTAAGGGTCGATCAGGTCTCCACTACGCCGTATGTCGAGCGACTGACCATGACGATCCAGAATGCCAACAGCGGCAATGCCTACTTCAGGTTTTTGGGGATCAGCTGTTCCCTGACGGAACTGGATCGTCCGGGTTTGCGTGCGCACCGTTTACTCCCATCGAGGAGAATCGTTGCGTGCTCAGTAATCCTTGCCCGCTGGATGAGTTTCCCGACCCGGCGCTTTGTGGCCAGATTGCGGCCCTGACGCCGGGCGTGCTGTCGTGCGTATGGCAGATTACGCCGGCGATCCGGGGCTGTCCTTCTGAGTTGCTGGAGGTACGCAGCTATTCGACCTTTGGAGATGCTTCGCTCTCCTTTTCGTCCCTTCCGCGGGTGGTAAGACAGGTGCCGCCGGCAGCAGTGCCATTGAGCCCGCCCATTCTTGGTCTACTGGCCGTGATTCTGCTCGGCGTGGGACTGGCTACGCGCAGGGCAGGCAAGCGCTAGTTCGCTGGCGTCGCAGCGCAGCGCTTGCGTTTGGCGAGATTGCAACAAGTCACAACCGGCGCCCGCCATCGACAACCGCGCAGCGACGGCAGTGCCCGCATGGCACACCGCCGAACCTGGCTCGATGCGCGGCGCCTGGTGCAACGCCAGATGCCATTCCGCGACCGTTAGCAGGAAACGCGGACGCCCGGTGATCGACATCTGCGCCATCGGTGTGGTTCCATCGGGGGATCACCACCCGCTCTGGAGCACACGATGAACCGCCTGGGCCACGCTTTGGTTTGCACCCTCCTGCTGCTCAGCGGCGACGCATGGTCCGAAGCATCCAAACGTGCGATCACCCACGAGGATCTGTGGTTGTTCAAGCGCCTGTCGACGCCGGCGCTCAGTCCGGA